>DATCWW010000395.1:0-11176 GCA_036566145.1 Gemmatimonadales bacterium | reverse complement strand
GCTCCGGCGGCGGCTGCCGCCGGCCGCATGCCGAGGAGCTCCTTCACCTTGCCTTCGATCTCGGTCATGAGCGGGGGATTGTCACGAAGGAAGAGCTTGGCGTTCTCGCGGCCCTGCCCGATGCGCTGGTCGTTGTAGGAGTACCAGGCCCCCGACTTCTGGATGATGTTGGCCTCGGCGGCGAGGTCCACCAGGAGTGACGTGTGGCTGATGCCCTCGTCGAACATGATGTCGAACTCGGCCTGCCGGAACGGCGGCGCCACCTTGTTCTTGACCACTTTGACCCGGACGTGGTTGCCGATGACCGTCTCGCGCTCCTTGACCGGGCCGATGCGGCGAATGTCGAGCCGGAGTGAGGCGTAGAACTTGAGCGCCTTGCCGCCGGTGGTGGTCTCGGGGTTGCCGAACATGACCCCGATCTTTTCCCGCAGCTGGTTGATGAAGACCACGGCGGTATTGGAGCGGTTGATGGCGCCGGCCAGCTTCCGGAGCGCCTGGCTCATGAGCCGGGCCTGGACGCCCACGCTGGAATCGCCCATCTCGCCCTCGATTTCGGCCTTGGGCACCAGGGCCGCGACCGAATCGATGACCACGAGATCGACCGCGCCGGAGCGGACCAGGATGTCCACGATCTCGAGCGCCTGCTCGCCGGTGTCGGGCTGGGAGACCAGCAGGTCCTCGACGTCGACGCCCAGCTTCTTGGCGTACTCGATATCGAGCGCGTGCTCGGCATCGACGTAGGCGGCGACCCCGCCCATCTTCTGGACGTTGGCGGCGAGATGGAGGGTAAGGGTGGTCTTGCCCGAGGACTCCGGGCCGTAGATCTCGGTGATGCGGCCGCGGGGGACGCCGCCGATGCCGGTGGCGGCGTCGAGGTTGATGGCGCCGGTCGGGATGGCCGGGACCTTGACCCGGGTCGATTCGGCGCCCATTCGCATGATGGAGCCCTTGCCGAGCTGCTTCTCGATTTGCGAGATGGCGAGGCCGAGGGCCTTGCGGCGATCGACGGCGAGCCGGGATTCGTCAGCGGCCATGATGTCCTCAGATCAAAGAGTGACTGATTTTGCTACACAGCGATAGCGCAGAACAAGCTAATACCGAAATATTGCCGAATCAAGAGTAGGTATGTGGAGCATTTTCGGTCACACGAGGTCAGCACGGGCTCCATGTCAGTCGCCAGGCATCCGCCACATGCTCCACCTCGTAGCGTCCCCGGCCCCGATCGCTCACCGCCACCAGATCGAAGCGGTACTCGTCCCCGGCGCGCCCATGGCGCAGCCGCCAGCCCAACGCGACTCGCTCGATCAACCGGCGCTTGAGCGCGCTGACCGATTCGAGCGCCGACCCGCAGCGAAGCGAGCGTCGGGTCTTCACCTCGACGAACGCGACCAGCCGGCCGCGCCGCACGATCAGGTCGAGATCGTGCCGGCCGATCCGGAAGCGATGGGCCTCCACCTGCCAGCCGCACGCCACCAGATAGCCCATCGCCGCACGCTCGCCCGCAAGACCACGCCGCTGCCGCCGATCGGTCCACTCGCTGACTGGCACGAACCGTCGAGCTTCCGCCATGCGCCACGCTAGCCGGGCGCAGGGCGACGGCCGTCATCGTTTTTCCCGGATGCAGTCGGAAAACGTCCGAGCCGGCGTGGGTCGTCGCGCGCGTGACTCCGTGCCGGTGGTCACACCGCCGGCGGCGGCATGGCATCAGATTCCGTCATGCCGATGACCGCCGCGGAGCTGGCTCGTGCCCTCGATGCCGAGCTGATCGGCCCCGACGTCGAGGTGGGCGGGATCGCGGTCGACTCCCGTGACCTCCGCCCCGGCGACCTGTTCGTGGCGCAGCGCGGTGCCCGCGACGACGGCGCCCGCTTCGTCGCCGACGCGCGTAGTGCGGGCGCGGTCGCCGCCTGTGCCGCCTCCGCGATCGCCGGCCTCCCCACGATCGTAGTCCCCGACCCGCGAGTGGCCGCCCCGCTCTTGGCCGCCGCGTTCTTCCGGTATCCCGCCCGGGAGCTCCGGTTGCTGGGAATCACCGGTACCCTGGGCAAGACGTCCACCACCCTGCTGATCGAGTCCGCCCTCGCCGCCAGCGGTCTTTCCGTCGGCGTCATCGGCTCGCTCGGCGTCCGGATCGGGGACCGCGTGGTGGACACCGGGATGACGACCCCCGATGCGCCGGCGATCCACCGTGCCCTGCGCGCCATGGCGGACGCGGGGGTGCAAATGGCGGCGATGGAAGTCACCTCCCACGGCATCGCCCAGCGAAGGGTCGCCGGGCTCACCTTCGCGCTCGGGGTCTTCACCAATCTCGTCCCCGACGAGCACCTCGACTTCCACCGCACGCCCGAGGACTACGTGCGCACCAAGGCGCGATTCTTCGACATGCTCGAGGACGGTGCGCCCCTGGTGCTCAATGCCGACGATCCGCGGGTGCGCGCCCGGGCGGTGCTCGCCCTCAAGCGGCGCCAGCGTCCGGTGATCGGGGTCTCGGCGGAAGGCGCCGAGGACGCCTCGGTGCGGGTCGCGGGACTGCGGAGCGACGCCGCCGGGTCGGCCTTCGCGCTCGAGATCGGCACCATCCTGCCCCGGTTGGACGGCGGCCGCGTCGAGCGCGGCTCCCTGCCCCTGGTGCTGCCGGTGTTCGGACGCCACCAGGTCGCCAACGCGGCGCTCGCCGCGACCGCCGCCCTCGTGGCCGGCGCCTCGGCCGAAGCGATCACCGAGGCGGTCGCGGAGCAATCGCCGATTCCGCGGCGGATGGAGATCGTGCGGAGTGGCGCACCGGTGGTGCTGGACGACACCGTCGGCAATCCGCGCACCCTGGCCGCCGTGTTCGACAGCATCCGCGTGATTCCCCATCGGCGGCTCCGGATCGTGTTCGGGATCCGGGGCTCGCGCGGTGTCGAGATCAACACCCGGCTGGGAACCGCGCTCGCCGCCCTGGTGGCTGAGCGCGCCGGGCAGGTGCCGGTGCGGCTGGTGGTCACGGCGAGCATCGAGACGGCGGGACCGCGCGATCGGGTCGGTGGGACGGAGAGCGAAGCCCTGCTGGCACCGCTCCGGGCAGCGGCCGTGGCGTTCGAGTATGAGCCGACGCTGGCGGCGGCGGTGCGGCGGGCGCTGGAGGGTAGCGGCGCCGGCGACCTGGTGCTGCTGCTCGGCGCCCAGGGGATGGACCGCGCCGCCGAGCTGGCCCGACCTCTGCTGCCCTGACTCAGGGCTTCAGGCCACGCTCTCCCTTCTCCCAGCTTTCGTACACGTTGAAGCTTTTCATCTGCTCGCCCAGATCGGTGGAGCGCACCAGCGAATCCACCTGGGTCGCCGTCTGGCGCGGCAACGAGAGATCGAGCGTGGCAAACCCCCACGTCACCGCCGCGGCGATCGCCGCGTTGAGCCGGAGCTGCCGCAGGTCGGCCCGGCCGAGCTCGTCGGAGCGGGCATGGTAGTTCGGCCCGTAGTTGGCCGACTCCTGGTTCGCCACCAGGTTCGCCACGCCCTGCATCATGAAGTCGTAGTTGTCGGTGCCCACGATCGGCACGTCGAGGTGGGTGAACGGCCCCAGCCCGGCGACGGGCGCCAGCGCCCGATCGAGCACGGGGAGCACGGCCGGCCGGCCACCGGTGAAGTACCCGGTGATCCGGCCCGTGCCGATATCGTAGGATGACGCCATCACGTGGTGATCGAGCTCGGCGGCGTGCGCCTGCGTGTACCCGTACGACCCGTTGAGGTTCTGTTCCTCCCCGTTCCACAGGGCGAACCGGATGGTCCGGGCAGGCGCCAGTCCGAGTCGCCGGATCTGGCGCGCGATGTCGAGCACCATCATGGCATTGGCGCCGTTGTCCAGCGCGCCGGTGCCGAGATCCCAGGAGTCGAGGTGCGCCCCGATCAGCACGATCTCCTCGGGTCGGCTGGTGCCGCGGATCTCGCCGATCACGTTGAAGGTCTGGTACGCCGGGCCGCTCTGAATGTCGAGGACCGCCGTGAGCGTGAGCGGGGTCCCGGCGCGAATCAGCCGGAGCGCGCGGGCGGCCCCGTCGCGCTCCATCATCATCATCGGGTGCCGGTTCTTGAGCCCGAGCGAGGCGTTGTGCCGGGCGAGGAGGTCGTTCGGCCGGGAAGACATGTAGACCAGCCCCGCGGCGCCGGCCGCGATGGCGCGACGCTCGATTCCGACCGCTTCGTTGTATTCCCGGAACAGGCCGTCGAGGTCCTGGAGCTCCTCGGTCTCCACCAGTACGATTGCGCCCCTCGCGGCGGCGCCCAGACGGGTGAAGTCCGCCTCCGCGCCGCGGCCGGCGTCCACCAGGGGAGCGGTGAGGCCGCCCTTCGGCGTCGGCGTCGAGAACGGCAGGGCGGCCACCCGGGGCGAGAAGTGCAGCCCTTGGCCCCGCACGGTGGCGGCCACCGAGCGCTCCAGCCAGAGGCCGGGCATGCGGAACGATTCCTTGCGCACGATGACCCCGGCCTCCCGGAACCGCGCGGCGGCCCACTCGAAGGCCTGCTGGTTGACGGCGGAGCCGGTGGGTCGCCCGCCGAAGCGGTCGGTGAGCGTCTCCAGGTCGCTGACGAGAGGAGTGCTCCCCAGCATCGCCCCGACCAGCCGTTCAGCCGAGGAGTCCGCGGCGGGCGATTGGGCGCCGAGAGGCCTGGAAGCGAAGGCACCGGCGAGCAGAAGCGGGGACAGGAGGCGGGAAGGCCACCGCGATCTCACCATGCCGATGTCTCCGGTATTGTTCTCAGGTTCGGAAGGTTCTCGTTCTGCGCCCCTGCGCCGCTGCGCGTTCTGCGCGCTGCGCCCTACCCGCAGTACTCATCCAGCTGATCGAACCCCACCAGCACCTCGCGCGGTTTGCTGCCGTCGGGCGGCCCCAGGATGCCGGCATAGTGGAGCTGGTCGATGATGCGCGCCGCGCGCCCATAGCCGATCCGGAGCCGGCGCTGCAGGAGCGAGGTCGAGCCGCCCTGGTTCTGGATGCAGGCCTCGGCCGCCTCCCGGAAGAGGGCGTCGCGCTCGCCTTCCTGCTCTTCACCGGCCCCGCCCTCGCCGTCGCCCTCCTGCGCCCGCACGACCTCGAGGATGTCGGCCTCCTCCACCTCCGCGCCCTGGATGGCCGCGCGCCGCTTCTCCCGCTGGTCGGCGAACCACTTCATGATCTTCTCGGAGTCGTCGGTCGAGATGAACGCGCCCTGCAGGCGCATGGGCTCGCTCTTCCCCGGCGGCAGAAAGAGCATGTCGCCGTTCCCCAGCAGCGCCTCGGCGCCGTTCTGGTCGAGAATGGTGCGGCTGTCCACCTTCGAGGCGACCCGGAACGCGATCCGGCTCGGGAAGTTGGCCTTGATCAGTCCCGTGATCACGTTCACCGAGGGACGCTGGGTGGCCAGAATGAGATGGATGCCGATCGCGCGGGCTTTCTGCGCCAGCCGGGCGAGCGGGCTCTCCACTTCGGCCTGCACCGTCATCATCAGGTCCGCCAGCTCGTCGATGATGATGACGATGAAGGGCAGGATCCCGTCGGCGTAGCTGTCGTCGGCGGGCGGCTCGGGCGGGGTGTCCGCCGGCTCGGCACTGATGCTGGCGAGCGTGGGCTTGGCATGAGGCGGGTTCCGGAGCGGCTTGTTGTCCTCGACCTTGCGGTTGAAGTCGGCCACGTTGCGGGCGCCGTTGACCTGGAGCAGCTCGTATCGCCGCTGCATCTCGAACTCCGCCCACTTGAGCACGGTCGCCGCGTCGTGGTTGTTGGTCACCACCTTGTGCCGGAGGTGCGGCAGCGTGTTGTACATCGAGAGCTCGACCATCTTCGGGTCGACCATCAGCAGGCGGAGTCGCTTCGGCGTGTAGCTGTAGATCAGGCTGGTGATGATGGTGTTGATGGTCACCGATTTCCCGGTGCCGGTGGCGCCGGCGATGAGCAGGTGCGGCATCTTGGTCAGATCGCCGATCACCGGCTTGCCCTCGAGATCGCGTCCCAGCGCGATGGGGAGCGTGGCGGCGCCCCGAGACCATTCCGCCGTCTCCAGCAGCTCGCGGATGCTGACCATCCGCGCCGTCGGGTTGGGCACCTCCACCCCGACGGCCCCCTTCCCCGGAATGGGCGCCACGCGGATGGACGGCGCGCGCATGGCCATGGCCAGGTCATCGGCCAGGGCGACGATCCTGCCCGCCTTCACCCCCGAGCCGGGCACGACCTCGAACTGGGTGACGACCGGCCCGGTGGTGCGGCCCGCGATCCGGGCCTCCACCTTGAACGTCCGGAGCGTATCCAGCAGCGACTGCCCCAGCCGGTCGAGCTGGCCCTGACCCGCGTCGACATCCGTCGCCGACGGTGCCGTCAGGCACTCGATCGGCGGCAGGTCGGATTCCTCCTCCAGGACCGCGACCGGCGAACCTTCGGCCTTCCGCACCTTGGCCCGGTCCTTTTTCGGCTTCACCGCCCGGGCCAGCATCCCCAGCGGCGCCTCCGTCGGCTCGGGCTCCGGCTCGACCTCCGGAGGAGCCGGCGCCGGAGCCTTGCGGCGCCGCCTGGGCTCGGCCTCGTCCTCCACGGACGGCGGTGGCACGGCATCGGCCGTGCCGGTCGTGGGGCTCCCCCGCTCCAGCCGCTGCAGCGGATGCCAGGCGAAGGTCGCCAACGTCAGCGCGCTGAGCGCGAGGAATCCGAGAAGAACGGCGCCGGCGACGCCGACCTTGTCGGCGATGGTGACGGCGAGGAACCCGGGCAGCCATCCGACCGCGCGGGCACTCAGTGCCCGGTCGCCCACGTCCCAATCGAAGTCGCTGGCCCGAACGTGGGTCAGCACCCCGACGACGTAGGGTATCAGGACGCTGAGGCCCACGATCAGCAGCGCCGACCGCTTCATGTCGAGCCCGCCGAGACGATCGAAGCCGGCCAGCGCGAGCCCCAGCCCGAGGAGCGGAATGCCGAGCGCGCCGGCCCCCAGCAGCTGCCAGAGGGCGTGCCCGGTGTATCCGCCCACCGGTCCGGTCACCCCGACGGGGAGCAGGGTGAGGCCGAGGAAGAGGCCGGCCACGAGAGCGGTCAGCGCGCCGAGCCGGCGCCGGGAGTCGGCGGTCATACCGGCACCGCCGCGAGGGTCACCCGACGCTCGTGGAAATGGGGGAGCACCGGATAGGCGTCCATCCTGCTCGCGGCGGCGATGTCGTCGCCGAAGCCCAGCCGGAGCAGCTCCCGCCCGGCGCGGCTCCGCCGCAGCGGGCGCTCCCAGTCGTCCCCGTAGCGGCGCACCAGGTCGAGGGCCGCGATCGCCGCGTCGTTGAGGCCGGTGCGCGGGCGGATGTCGCCCTGTGCGGCGGCGACCAGCCGGCCGGCCGTATAGGCGTCGTCCAGCGAGAAGCCGCCCGCCCGTCCGGCGCAGACGACGAGCGGCCGCCGACCGGTGTCGAGGGCCTCGCGAACCTTCTCCGCCGCGAGCGAGAGATTGGCGGCGCACGCCGGGTAGACCGCCGCCGCCCCCTGGCAGGCGAGGAGCGCCCGGGTGCCGTTGCTGGTGGTGACCACCAGCGTCTTGCCCCGTACTGCCGCCTCGGTCATCTCCAGCGGACTGTTCCCCAGGTGGAAGCCGGGAATCCGCACGGCCTCCCGCTCCCCCGCGAGCAGCACGTCCGCGCTGCCGATGGTCTGCGCCAGCCGCAGCGCCTCCTCGGTCGCGGCCACCGGGATCAGCGCCCGCGCCCCGTTGTGGAGCGCGGCGCACATGGTCGTGGTGGCGCGGAGGATGTCGATCACGAAGACCGTCCGGCCCTGGACCTCCTGCGAGGTGAGGCCGGCCGGGGTGAAGACCACGTCGAGCTTCATGCGTCCGGGCGGAGGAGGTGTGATTCGCGCTCGAGGAACCGGGTATCCACCCTGCCCGCGACGAAGTCGGGGTGGCGGATGACGCGGGCGAGGAACGGGATGGTGGTGGTGACGCCCTCCAGGATGAAGCTGTCGAGCGCCTGCCCCATCCGGGTCAGCGCCTCTTCCCGGTCGTTCCCGTGCACGATCACCTTGGCCAGCAGCGAATCGTAGTAGGGCGGCACGGTGTAGCCGGCGTAGACGTGGGTGTCCACCCGGACGCCGGGCCCGCCGGGCGGATGATACGCCGTGATGAGCCCGGGACAGGGCTGGAAGTTCCGGTACGGGTCCTCGGCGTTGATCCGGCACTCGATCGCGTGGCCGCGGAGCCGGCGCCCGTCGCCCTGGAAGCTGAGCCGCTCCCCGGCGGCGACCCGGATCTGCTCCTTCACCAGGTCGAAGCTGGTGACCATTTCGGTCACCGGATGCTCCACCTGGATCCGGGTGTTCATCTCCATGAAATAGAAGCTGCCGTCGGTGTCGAGCAGGAACTCGAGGGTGCCCGCGCCGATGTAGCCGATGTTGGAGGCCAGTGCGACCGCCGCCTGACCCATCTTGTCGCGCAGGATCGGGGTGAGCGCCGGGCTGGGACTCTCCTCGATCAGCTTCTGGTGCCGCCGCTGCACCGAGCAGTCGCGCTCGCCCAGGTGAACCACCCGGCCGGTGCAGTCGCCCATGACCTGGATCTCGACGTGGCGGGGCTGGGTCAGGTACTTCTCGACGTACACCGACCCGTTGCCGAACGCGGCCAGCGCCTCGTTCTGGGCCAGCCCGAAGCTCTGGGTGAACTGCTCGGCGTCCTGCGCGATCCGCATCCCCTTCCCGCCCCCGCCGGCGGTGGCCTTGATGATGACGGGGAAGCCGATCTCCTGCGCGAACGCCAGCGCCTCGTCGGGGTCCTCGATCGTGCCCGGAGAGCCGGGGACGGTCGGCACCCCGGCCTCCTGCGCCAGCCGCCGGGCGGTGGCCTTGTCGCCCATCTGCCGGATCTGGTCGCCGGTGGGGCCGATGAAGGTGATGTTCGACGCCCGGCAGGTGTCGGCGAACTCCGCGTTCTCCGCCAGGAAGCCGTACCCGGGGTGGATCGCGTCGGCGCCGGTGATCTCCGCGGCGGCGATGATGTTGGGGATCCGGAGATAGGATTGCCGGCTCGGGGGCGGGCCGATGCAGACGTCGTCGTCGGCGAAGCGGACGTGGAGCGACTCGCGGTCCGCCTCGCTGTAGACGGCCACCGTCTGGATGCCCAGCTCGCGACACGCCCGTATGACCCGAAGGGCGATCTCGCCGCGATTGGCGATCAGCACCTTCCTGAACATCAGGGCGTCAGGTCGAGCGAACGCGCGCCCGGGTCCCCGGTGATCTCGGCGAACTTCCGGTCGGACGCCGAGTCGACGCCCGACACCCGCAGCGCGAACTCACTCGGATTGGACGAGTAGAACAACGCGCTCTCGTAGGAGATCATGCCGTCCTTGAACCACTTCATCAGCGACTGGTCGAACGACTGCATGCCGTAGGAGACCCCTCCCTCGGCGATCAGGTCGGGAATGTTGAGCGCCTTCTCGATGTCCCGCATGTTGTCGGCCACCGCCGCGCTGTTGATCAGCACCTCCGCGGCCGGCACCCGTCCTCGGCCGTCCGCCCGCGGCACCAGGCGAAGCGAGACCACCGCCTGGAGGGCGGTGCCGAGCAGCATCCGGATCTCCTGGTGCTGGTACGGAGGATAGAAGGAGATGACCCGGTTGAGCGTCTGGGTGGCGTCCGTGGTGTGCAGCGTGGAGAAGACCAGGTGCCCGGTGTCCGCAGCCTTGAGCGCCGTGTCCAGTGTCTCCATGTCGCGGATCTCGCCGATCAGGATCACGTCGGGGTCCTGCCGGAGCACGTGCCGGAGCGCCGAGCCGAAGGAGAGGGTGTCGCTCCCCACCTCGCGCTGGGAGATGTTCGACTGGACGTCCCGGTGCAGGAACTCGATCGGGTCCTCGATCGTGATGATGTTCACCCGCCGGTTCTGGTTGACGTGATTGATCATCGAGGCCAGCGCGGTGGACTTGCCCGAGCCGGTGATGCCGGTGACCAACACCAGGCCCCGCGGCTTGAGCGAGATCTCCTCCAGCACCGCCGGGAGATGGAGCTCGCGGACGGTCTTCACCTCGTAGGGGATCGCGCGGAACGCGAAGGCGAGCGTACCCCGCTGCTGGTAGATGTTGGTCCGGAACCGGCCCACGCCGGGCACGCCGATCGCGAAGTCGGCCTCCTTCTTCTCGGCGAACTCCTTCCCCTGCCGCGGCGTCATCACCTGCTCGGCGAGCGCCTTGAGGTCCTCGGGCTTGAGCGGCGGCATGTCCAGACCGAGCAGCTCGCCGTTCACCCGCACCGTGGGGGGGCGCCCGACCTTGAGCAGCAGGTCCGACGCGTTGCGCTGCACCATCTGGCCGATGGTGTTCTTGAAATTGAACGTCGAGGCCGGTGAGGTGCCTGCCGCGGTCGGCTCAGCCATTGGGATCCACCCGGAAGAGGACCTGACCGAACTCCACCGGCTGGGCATCCTCCACGCAGACCTCGCGGATCACGCCGGTGATCTCGGCCTCGATCTCGTTCATGATCTTCATCGCTTCGATGATGCAGACCGTCTGACCGGTGGTCACCCGGCTGCCGACCTTCACGTACGGGTCCGCCCCCGGCTCCGGCGCCTTGTAGTACGTCCCCACCATCGGCGACTTGATCTCCTTGAGCGCCGGCACCGCGGCCGGACGCTGGGCTTCGCGGGGCCCGGTCTCCATCGGGGCCACCGCGGGTCCGGCGCTCGCCATGGCCGGCACCGCCACGGCCTGCGGATAGGTCGCCACGGCCGAGGTTCGGGTGATCACGACCCCGGTGCCGAACCAGCCCTTGATCTCGATCGAGCCGATCTCGGGCGACTCCCGCAGCAGCTGGGCAAGCCCCTCCACGTCCTTCAGCTCGATCGAGCGGATGCCGGGCACGTTCTGGAGCAGCTCCGCCAGCTGCTTCATCTCCTGTGGTGTCATAGCCCCGTTCGCCTCGCGGCGCCGCGTCGAGCGGTCCGGATCACGTGAGCCTCCTCGAGTGGCCGGCGTCATTGGCTCCGTCGCGGCGCCGGATCCGGCGCCTGGGATGATGTGATCGTGAGAATCAGAGACACGGTCGCACTACACCAGCTCCACCAGCTCGGTGCGTCCGTCGGAGAGCAGCTCCGGTCCCTCGTCGCCGAGATACAGGTCGTCCTCCAGCCGGACGCCGCCCCAACCGGGAAAATAGACACCCGGCTCGACCGTGACTACCGCGCGGGGCGGCACGGCCGCCTCGGA
>DATCWW010000373.1:0-14130 GCA_036566145.1 Gemmatimonadales bacterium | reverse complement strand
CGCCAGCAGCCGCGCGTCGGCCGGCAGGTCCGCCGGCATCGCCTCTTCCCGCCGATAGCGGTCGAGCGCGTCGCGGAAGCGGCCTGTGCGGACCAGCTCCCGGAGCTGATGGGTGGCGTCGTCGGCGAAGGGCGCGACCATGGCGACCGGTCAGTAGGCCAGGGCGTATCGGCTGAAGCCCGTGAGCTCGGCTTCGGCCTCCTCGAGATCCTTCACGACGGCGGTGCCCACGCGCACGAAGGGATCGCTCGGCGTTTCCTGGCGCCAGATCGCCATCGTGCTCTCGATGGCGTCGTCCTCGCTGTCCACGCTGCCGTCGTCGTTCAGGTCGCCGCGGGCCTCCTCGTAGCGGATCCTGAGCTCGGCCGGCTCATCGGCGGAGAAGGTGAGACCGCTGGGCTCCATCTCGAACAGCATCTTGGCCGGGTCCACCACCTGGATCGAGATCAGCACCGAATCGCCCTCGGCGATCGGACTGCCGTCCGGCCGGGCCTGGAGCGAGGGCGCGTTCACCCGAAGGCGGAGGTACTCCTCGCCTGGACCGCCCTGGTCGTCCTGGAAGTAGATCCGCGCCTCGGCGTCGCGTCCCTTCACCGCGTAGAAGCTCGCCTCGGCGTTGTAGAGCGGAGGCGCGTCGGGGGACACCTCGACGATGTTGAGCTCGGCCGGCGGCTTGGAGCCGTCATCGTCGTTGGTGCCGCTTGAATCGGAGCAGGCCAGGAGCGCGGCCAGCGGAGCGAGGAGCAGCAGGAACCGGGTACGCATGGGATACATCCTCTCGGGCATCAGTCGACCTGGCCATCGAGCAGCCGCTGGAGTCTCGGCCGGGAAATCCCCAGCCGGCGGGCCGCCTCGCTCTTGTTACCGCCGGTGAGGTCGAGCATCGCCCTCGCCGCGGTTCGCATCACATCGTCCAGCGGTGCCGGGAAGGGCAGCGTCTGCGCCGATCCCGTCGCCGCGGGCACGCCGTCGCCCAGCGTCTCGACCTCGAGGGTGCCCAGCGGAGACAGCACGACGGCGCGCTCCAGCACGTTGCGGAGCTCCCGGATGTTGCCCGGCCAGGGATAGCGCCGGAGCGCTTCGCCGGCCGCAGCTCCGAGCTCCGGCACCGGAAGTCCGTACCCCCGCGCGATCCGCTCCACGAACGCCCGCGCCAGCAGCTCGACGTCACCCGCGCGGTCCCGAAGCGGCGGGAGCACCAGCACCACCACGTTCAGGCGGTAATACAGGTCCTCCCGGAACTCGCCCCGCCGCACCGCCTGCGCCAGGTCTACGTGGGTCGCCGCGAGCACCCGCACGTCCACGGTGCGCCCCTGCTGGCCACCGACCCGCCGAATCGTGCGCGACTCCAGGGCCCGCAGCAGCTTGGGCTGCAACTCCAGCGGGAGGGTGGCGATCTCGTCCAGGAAGAGCGTGCCGCCGTGCGCCATCTCGAAGAGTCCCGGCTTGGCCGCGACGGCCCCGGTGAAGGCACCCCGCTCGTGGCCGAAGAGCTCGCTCTCGAGCAGGTTGACCGGAATCGCCGCGCAGTTCACCTCGACGAACGGCTCCCCGGCTCGAGGGCTCGCGTAGTGGAGGGCCCGCGCCAGCAGCTCCTTCCCGGTCCCGGTCTCGCCGCCGATCAGCACGGTGAGGTCGCGGTGGGCGGCGACCCGCCGGGCCTGGTCGAGCGTCTGCCGGAGCGCGGGACTGTCGCCCAGGATCGCCTGGAATCCGCTGGTCTGCCGCTCGCCTTCGGCAAAGTGCTCCGCTTCGAGTCGTCCCTCGGACCGCCGCGCCTCGCGCTCCAGCCGGCGGCGCAGAAGGTCCAGATCGCCAGGGAGCGCAAAGTAGTCCGCCGCCCCATTCTGCAGCGACGCGGCCGCGATCCGGTGGTCGGCCGAGGCGCCGATCAAGAACCGCGGCTCTCGCGGCTTGCTGTCTACCAGGAGGTCCACCCCGGCGCTCTCTTCTCCACCGGCCAGGATCAGCGTGGCGTCGGCATCGGGCCACGGCTCCCCCACGTGCGGACGCCCATCGATGACCGCGCCGCCCAGCTCGGACACCAGATGTCGCACGGCAGCCTGGAAGCTGTCCGAGATCGTCACCAGACCGACCCGCCACCGGGGGCCGGGCGTCACCCTGCCCGGCCCCGGTCGGGGTCAGATCCCGGCCGCGCCATCGTCGGCGCCGTGGCCGCCGCTGCCGTGGTCGTCGCCTCCCTGGTCATCGCCGCCCTGGTTATCGCCGCCGTTATCGTCCGATCCATCGTGGTTCTCGTCCTCGAAGGCGTTGAAGCCGCGGGCGATGTTGTCAGCCACGAGCTGCCCGTCCACCGACGACGGATCGACCAGCGTGCCGCCCGCGTCGCGGAACCAGGCTCCGAGGTCCGCGAAGAGGGTCAGGTCGGTGGTGCCGCTGCCGTCCACCACCAGCGGCGGGCTCAGGTCCAGCTTGAGCTCGGCCCGGAGGTCGCTCACGAAGGTGAATGGGGCTCCGTTGAAGCTACCCTCCACCTTCACGCTCGCATGGGCGAAGTCGGGGTGCTGGGCGACGAAGGCCGCGTCGGCAGCGGTGTCGTCATCGGGCTCCCGGATCTTGAACTTGACCTCGTCGTACGTCCCGGCGGGGACGCTGGCAGTCACGGTCCGGGCCGCGCCGCCGACCCCCAGCGGCAGGTCGACCAGGAAGGGACCGAGCTCGATCTCGGCGCATTCGCCGTCGGACGAACTCCCGGTGTCGCAGGCGCTCTGGTGGGTCTCGTTCTCCAGCTCGACTTCACGGAGGACGAGCTGCACCCGGTCGATCTCCAGGGTGTTCCCCCCGGCGTCGGTGTAGGTCTCCGGCGCGCTCAGCGCCGCGGCGCCCGCGGCGGCCGCAGCTGAACGGGTCGCCAGGTTGAGACTCACCTGGGCATCACCGGCCGGCCCACTCGCGGTGTCGCTGCAGGCGGTCAGGAGCAGCGCCACGCCGACGGCGAAGGCGGCGGAGCGGGCAAAGGCGGAGTGCATCGTAGTTCTCCTGATGGTCTGGGTCCGAATGGATTCGGGATCGCCGGACCTCAGGGGCAACCCATGTGCCGTCTTGCATTCAAATCTCAATATCTTGTCACACTGTAACTTACGATATTGCCTCGAGCCGATCAGGCCGCTCCCCTGGAATAATCCATTATACCTTGGAACGATTCGTTACAACTATAATTGTGCGCTTCGCGGAATCGTCTCTGACCGAGGGAACACTGGTGACGCCGAGTCGATATGCGGGGAGAGCGCTGGCCCTGGTGTGCCTGGCGGCGACGGCGGGATGCGCGCGCACCGATCGGCGCTGCGAGGGGTGTGAGACCCTGGTAGTGGCTGCCGTGAGCGAGCCGTCGACGCTGCTTCCCCCGCTGGTGAGCGAGACCGTCGGGCGCGACATCGGCGATCAGGTGTTCGAGCGGCTGGCGGACCTTCGCCCCGGCGCGGCGTCGATCGACAGCACCGCCTACCAACCCGCGCTCGCCGCACGCTGGGAGCGAGTGGATTCCTTGACCTGGCGGTTTCACCTCCGCCCGGGCGCCCGGTGGCACGACGGTCGCCCCGTGACCTCCGGCGACGTGCGCTTCTCCTTCGATGCCTTCAGCGACAGCACCATCGGCGCGCCGGCGCAGTCGGTCCTGGCCGGGCGCGTTGCGATCGTGCCGGAGGATTCGGCCACCTTCCTCGTCCGGTTCACCGAGGCGTCGCCGGAGGAGCTGTACGATGCGACCTATCACGTGCGCATCATCCCTGCCCACGTGTGGGGTACCATCCCGAAGGAGAGCTGGGCCGGCGACACGGCGCTGGCGCGCCTGGTGGGCAGCGGGCCGTACCGGGTGGCGCAGTGGCAGCGGGGGCAGTTCCTCACCCTCGCCGCGGACTCCTCCTTCACGCCTGCCCCGGCGCTCCGGCGAGCGATCTGGCGCTTCACCACCGACCCGGACGCGGCGCTCAACCTGGTCTTGAGCCATGAGGCGGACGTGCTCGAGGCGGCGGCCGGCCCCGAGCGCGAGCGACGCGCCGCGGGGGACTCCACCGTCCGGATCATTCGCTATCCCTCGGCCGCGTACGGCTTCCTCGGGTTCAACCTGGTGAGTGCCGGGGGACACGCCGCGCCGCACCCCGTGCTGGGCGATCGGGCCACCCGGCGCGGGCTCGCCATGGCGGTCGATCGCGCCACCGCGGCCAAGGCGGTGTTCGGGCCGGCGGCCAAAGCGCCACCGGGCCCGATGTCGCAGCTCCTCTGGCTCTGGAGCGACAGCATCGCGGCCCTGCCGTTCGATAGGAGCGCGGCCGCCCGCGAGCTCGACGCCGCCGGGTGGCGATCGGGCAAGGACGGCGTGCGGGTCCGGAACGGCCGACGGCTCGCGTTCGACATTCTGGTGCCCAGCACGAGCGCCGCGCGACGGCAGCTCGCGACCCTGCTCCAGGAGATGTGGCGCTCTGTTGGCGCGGCCGTGAGGGTGACTTCGGTGGACTTCCCGGTCTTCCAGGAGCGATTGGGTCAGGGTCGGTTCGACGCCTACATCGGCGCCTGGATCGACGAGCCGAGCGCGCGGGGCCTGGGCGATCAGTGGAGCCGCCAGGGCTGGGCAGCGCTCAACTACGGGCACTACACCAATCCCGGCTTCGACTCGCTGTTCGCGCGCGCCAGCCGCACGGCGAGCGTCGCCGACGCGGGCCGTGCCTACCGGGCGGCGCTCGACATGCTGAATGCCGACGCACCGGCGCTGTTCCTGTTCGCTCCGTCCAACGCCGCCGTGGTGTCGTCCCGGGTGCGGGACCTCGAGATCAATCCGTACAGCTGGGCGAGCGGGCTGCGGAACTGGAGGGTCGAATAAGCTGAGTGCAGCCGTTTGCACCGGGCACTGAGGCAAGGTGCCCGAAAGCGGACGGCTCCCCGCCTTGCACTTGCGTCCACAAATCGTCCAACCTGCTCGATTCTCGAAGTCCTTCAAACTCCGTCTTTTCAATCCTCTCGTACCCGCTGCACGGTTGCTGCTGTATCAAACTCGCACATCTCGAAAATTGGAGGGCACGGGCATTGCTCAGATTCTCCGGTGCAGGTCAGCCCGCGACCTCCGAGCCCTCCCAAATGGGGGCTCGGCCGGCGGCCATGGCGGCCGCGGTACCGTCGCACGGCGATCACCCTCACCGGGAGTAGATGATGACGAAGTGGCCCCGCAGGTTTGCCGCCCTCGCCCTCGGCGCCGTGCTCGCGGTGATGGTCGCCTGTTCCGCCGCCGACGACAGCGCGGGCCCGACTCCGCCGTCCGAGCTTCAGGTGGGGGGCGCGCTCCTGTCGCTCGGCGATCTCCACCTGCTCGCCTGCTCGGCCCAGCCCTACGCGGTCAGGACGCAGACCGTGGGCACCGCCGGTGGAACCATCGTGGTCGGCACCCACCGCCTGGTGATTCCGGCCGGCGCGCTGGCA
Organism: Gemmatimonadales bacterium; assembly: GCA_036566145.1. Classification (GTDB taxonomy): domain Bacteria; phylum Gemmatimonadota; class Gemmatimonadetes; order Gemmatimonadales; family GWC2-71-9; genus CAVVWJ01. Next base: position 8,700 of record DATCWW010000373.1, on the reverse strand, counting down.
AAGCCGGTGCAGATCAAGGCCGAGCAGTTGACCGGGAAGGTCAACTCGGTGCGGTTCTCGCCTGAGGGCCTGAAGTTCGCCAAGCCGGCGACGCTATCCCTCAGCTACAGCAACTGCTCCCCGCTGCTGCTGCTCAAGCGGGTGGTATACACCAACGAGCTGCTCGGCATCCTGGAGCTGCTGCCGTCGATCGACGACCTCCGCTCGCGCACGGTCTCGGCGCCGATCCGGCACTTCTCGAGGTATGCCGTGGCCTGGTAGGCTTGGCGCACCCGCTTCATCCGTCTCCCGCCGCTCGGCCGGGCCCCGACTCGGGGCCTCGCCGGGCGGCTGAGCTTCTGGCGGAGGCGATCACCGAGGAGCGTGCCGGCCGGGTCACGGAGGCGGCCGAGCGGTACCGCGCGTCGGGCGACCTCGCCGCCGCGGAAGGCGACTCGCGGACGGAGTCGGAGGCCTGCCGTCGCCTCTCGGTCATCCTGCACCACGGGAACGAACGCGAGCGCGCCCGCGACCTCTGCAGCCGCAGCCACGAGCTGGCCCGGACCGCCGGCGACCCGGTGCTCGCGGGTGAGGCGCTCAACGTGCTCGCCGGGTTCGATTTCGAGGCCGGAGCGATGGAGTCCGCCCGGACCCGGTTCCACGAGGCGCTCGCCCTGGCCGGCGACCTGCCCCGGCTTCGGGGCCGGGTGGAGCAGAACCTGGGCATCCTGGCCAACGTCCAGGGGGATCATCCAGGAGCCGTGGCCCACTACCGCCGCTCGCTCGACGCGTTCGAGCGCTCGGGTGACGACCGCGGCCGCGCCATCGTCTACCACAACCTGGGCATGGTCAGCGCCGATCGGGCGCGCTGGCACGACGCCGAGCGCTACTACGCGCTGAGCCGCGCGCTGTCGAAGCAGCTGGGCGACCAGCACCTCGAGGGACTCTGCCTCCTCAACCATGCCGAGGTGCTGGTGGCCCGGCAGCGCTACGAGGAGGGCCGGGCAGGAGCCGAGCAGGCGTTGGAGATCTTCAACCGCCTCGGGGCCCGACTCGACAAGGCCGATGCCTACAAGGTGCTCGGCGTGGTCTACCGGGAGACGGGGCGTCCGGTGCTGGCGGAGTCGCGACTCCGCTCCGCGATCGAGCAGGCGGTCTCGACCGGCTCGGTACTCAGTGAGGCGGAATCGTCGCGCGAGCTCGCCCGGCTGCTTCAGGCCCTGGGGCGGAACCAGGAGGCGCTGCAGCTCCTCGGGGCCGCCCACCGGCTGTTCGGCCGGCTCGACGCGCGGGTGGACCTGGTCGACGTCGCGGGCAAGGTGGCGCAGCTGGAGGAAACCTACGCCGCCGTGGTGCGGGAGTGGGGGCAGTCCATCGAGTCGTCCGACAGCTACACGTTTGGCCACTGCGAGCGGGTGGCCGGGTACGGGGTCGCCCTGGCAAAGGCCATGGGGCTCGACGCGACGGGACAGACCACGGTGCGGATGGGCGCCTACCTGCACGACCTCGGCAAGATCCGGGTGCCCCACGAGATCCTCAACAAGCCGGGCTCGCTCACGCCGGAAGAGTTCGAGATCATCAAGCGGCACCCGGTCTGGGGCCTCGAGCTGCTGGCGACGGTGCACTTCCCTTGGGATATCAAGCCGATCATCCACTGGCACCACGAGCGATCCGACGGGACGGGCTACCCCGACCGGCTACGGGGGGAGGAGATCCCCCTCAGCGCCCAGATCATCTGCATCGTGGACGTGTACGACGCGCTCACCACGACCCGGAGCTATCGCGGTGCGCTGTCCTCGGCGGAGGCGCTCCAGCGGATGGAGGAGTCCCGGCCCTGGTGGCGGCCGGACGTGTATCGGGCGTTTCAGGAGGCGGTGTTGTGAGGGGTCGAGGGTCGACCCTCGACCCCCTGAGCCCGCCACCACACCTGGCCGGCCTCGGGCAGGAGATAGATAGGATCGTAGTACTCGTAGGTCCGTGACAAGGCGTCCGCAGCATCTTCCTCGATCGACGTGCGGTAGTTCTTCGTCCAGTAGGAGATCCCCCGCTCCCGATCGTATTCGGTGACCTGGTGGACCCAGCGCTTGCCGACGAAGGGCACGTCGCAGACCAGCCGCGGCGTCGCGAATCCCGGCAGGTATCCCATGATGTCGTGCTGGAGCCGCTGCGCTTCGAACACGCCGAGCCGCCAGTGCTCGGCGTTGGGAATCATGTCGCACATGTAGAAGTAGTAGGGCATGATCTTGGCGTGGTCGAGCATCATGAAGCAGAGCTCGACCAGCTCGGCCGCGGTGGTGTTCACCCCGCGCAACAGCACCCCCTGATTGCGGACGTCGCGGAAGCCGATCTCCAGCAGCCGGTGCACCGCCCGGCCCACCAGGGGAGTGATCTGCTCCGCATGGTTGGCATGGCAGTGGAGCGCGAGATCGACCCCGCGCTCGAACGCCTTCTTCGCCAGCCGCTCCATGCCGCGCAGGACGTCGTCCTGGAGAAAGTGCTGCGGGAGACCGATCAGCCCCTTGGACGCGAGCCGGATGTCCCGGATGTTGGGGATATCCAGCAGGGCGTCGACGAACGGCTCCAGCTGGGTGATGTGGAGATTGGCGATGTCGCCGCCCGAGACGACCACGTCGCGCACCGTCGGGGTCCGCCGGAGGTGGTCGAGGATCTGCGCGTGCCGGTTCTTCTGCGGCACGGTGAACTTGAGCTTGTCCACCTGGGGCACGTCATTGCCGACCAGGTCCATCCGGGTGCAGTGCCCGCAGTACTGCGGGCAGGTGGACAGGAGCTCGGCGAGCACCTTCGTGGGGTAGCGGTGGGTCAGTCCCTCCACCACCCACATGTCGGCCTCGTGCAGGCTGTCGCGGGAGGAGCGGGGGTGACTGGGCCAGTCGGTCCGGCGATCCGCCAGCGCGGGTGCCATGTACCGGCGCACCGGATCCCGCCACAGGTCGGACACGTCCATGGTATTGATCATCTGCGGCGGGATGAGCATCGACATCGTCGCCCGGCGCTCCTGATCCTGACAGATACTCTCGGCCAGATCGTCGGGCAGCAGCTTTCCCAGGGCCGCCTTCAACTCTCCCAGGTTCTTTATGGTATGGCGGCGCTGCCAGACGGCACTCTCCCAATCGGCAGCGGATACTCCGCGGAAACCGGGCAGCCGATTCCAGTCCGGCTCGGCGTATTCCCGGCTGAGGGGGTAGCGGAGCGGTTGCTCGGTGTCCGCGGCCAACTGTTGATCGCTGGGTGTCATCCGAGGTGGTCCCGGAGATGCTGGTGGCTACGACGGGCTACGCCGTCGCGAGCGTCTTGACGTAGACCAGCTGATCGTCGCCGGGGGCGTAGAAGTCTGGAATGACCGCGGCCCGGTGGTACCCGCGGGCCTCGTAGAAGGCCCGGGTCGGGCGGTAGTCGGCTCGTCCGGCTGTCTCCACGATGATCAGTCGGGCGAGACCGCGCAACCGGTCCTCCATGGCCCGGATCAGCGCGGTGCCGATCCCGGCCCCTTGAGTGGCCGGGTCCACCGCCATCCAGTAGAGATCGAAGGTGCCCAGAGTGCACGGGGTGGGACCCCAGCAGATCCAGCCGACCAGCCGCCCGTCGAGCTCCGCGCCAAGGGCGAGATAATCGAGGGATCCGGCGACGGCGCCGTCGAAGACCTCGAGGGCCACCGGTACCTCGTCGGCGCGGAAGACGCCGACGGCCCGGGTGAGGGCCTCGATCCGGCCGCGGTCGGCCGGGGTGAGTTGTCGGAGGACCGGTGAGGTGAGGGTGCCTCCCCCGCTCACGCGGCGGAGACCCCGCTGACCAGGGCGGCGGCGGCGCTCGAGCTCTGGGAGCGCATCAGCGTCTCGTCGACCACCTGCATGACCAGATCGTCGTAGTCCCAGCCGAAGGCCCGGCCCATCCGGGCGAGCCCGGCGTTGCTGGAGAGGTCGGGGCAGGGATTGACCTCGAGGACGTAAGGCTGCCCCTCTTCGTTGAGCCGGAGATCGACCCGCCCGTAACCCTCGCCGCCGGAGACGTACAGCCAAGCGTCGCGAGCCACCTGGCCGATCCGCTTGGCCAGCTCGGCGTCGACCTCGGCCGGGCACACCGGCAGGGTGCCTTCGTCCTCCGGGCTCCCGGGGAGCCACTTGGCGGCGTAGCCCACGATCGGCCAGGTGCCCTCGGGCATCCCGTCGAACCGGATCTCGGCGATGGGCAGCATCCGCTTGCCCACGAACCCGACGTTGAACTCCCGCCCCGCCACGTACTCCTGGACCAGCACCTCCTCGAACTGCTCCAGCATGAGGGCGACCCGCTTCTTGAGGGCGCGCTTGGAAGTGCAGACGGCGCCGTTGTCGATCCCGACGCTGGCGTCTTCGGCGGCCGGCTTCACGATGGCCGGCAGAGGAAATTCGGTGGGCACCTTGTTGCCCTGGGCCAGGACGAAGGCCGGGACCGGCAGGCCGGCGGCCGCGAGCAGCGTGTTGGCGACGTGCTTCCGGTGGGCGATGGTGGTGGCCCAGTGCCGGCACCCGGTGAAGGGGACGCCGGTCAGCTCCAGGGTGCCGACGACGTAGTCCTCGAACCGGGCGTGGCCGTTGATCCCCTCGCAGAGGTTGAAGACCAAGTCGGCGCGGCGGACCCGGGAGATCCAGCGGAAGTCGCCCAGGCGGACGGGGAGGAGCTCGACCTCGTGGCCCCGGCGGCGGAGCACGTCCCGGACCTCGTGGACGTTGCCCACCACCGCGGCGACGTCCTGCGGGCTCCAGTCGTCGCTGCCGGCGTCGTACAGGATCGCGACTCGCATCAGGCTACCTCCGCCAGGAGTGAACGGCCGCTGATCCGTCGCCACGCGATATCGGCGACGGTGCGGATGAGGTCGTCGTAGCTCATCCCGGCCGCGCGGGCGGCCTTGGGAAAGCAGGAGTTGTCCCGCGGGTCGGGCAGAATGCCCGGCAGCGGGTTCAGCTCGACGACCATCGGGCGATCGGCGGCATCACACCGGATATCGATGCGGCACCAGTCGCGACATTCCAGGGCGTGGTAGGCGCCCAGTGCGGCGGCGCGAACCTGCATGGCCAGCTCCTCGGGGATCCGGGCCGGGCACTCGAAGATGTGGAGCGGGTGACTCGGCGAGTCCCACAGCCACTTGGCCTCGTAGCCGTAGATCGGCGGCGCTCCCTTGGGCAGCGTTTCAAAGTCCATGCCCACGATGGGCAGACAGCGGGCATCCGGACCGTTGCCGAGCACCGCGACGGTGAACTCGGGACCGGACAGGTAGGTCTCGATCAGGACCGGCTCGGCGTAGGTCGCGAGCAGCTTGGAGACCTGGCGGACCAGCTGGCTCCGGTTGCGGCAGACGCTCCGGGCGGTCACGCCCTTGCCCGAGCCCTCGAAGGCCGGCTTCACGAAGAGCGGGAACGGCAGGTCCACCTTGCGGGCGTCGGCCGGACTGTGGGCCAGCACGAACGGGGCGGTGGGCACGCCGTGGTAGCTCAGGATCTGCTTGGCCCGCCGCTTGTCGAGCGCGAGGCCGAGGGTGAGCGGGTCCGAGGCGTGGCAGGGCACGCCGAGGAACTCGCAGATCGCCGGGACGTGTCCCTCGCGGTTGGGACCCCAGAGGCCCTCCGCGATGTTGAACACGAAGTCGGGCCGGAGCAGCGCGAGGCGAGCGGGGAAGCTCTCGTCGGCCTCGAGGCGGTAGACCTGCCCGACCGTGGAGAGCGCGGCCTCGACGGCGTCGATGGTGGCGGGCTCGTCCCACTCGGCGTAGAGATCCGGCTGCGGCAGATCGTCACGCAGCGCGCGCATACTGGATTCGTCGGACGAAGAGGGGGAGGTGGGATCCGCCCCGGCTGGGTTAGCCGGCGCCTCGGGCTTGAGATTGAAGGCGAGTCCTATCCGAACTGCCAAAGGCACCCTCTACAAAAAAGGCCGTCCGCGAGAGACGAGCCAGGACGAGTTGGGTACGTCGACGAAACTAAAGTAAGGAAAAGGTTTCGGACGCACAATAGTTTTTGGGGGAAAGGGGAGGAATAAAGGTGAAGCTGATCGACCGACTTCGGTGGGCCCGCGCGATGATCCTGGCGCGTCACCTTCTCCTCTCCCCTTTCCTCCTTCGTCTCGGGCTACACCTTGTGGAACCCGACTCGCCCCGCCTCGCTGCCGTCGCCCGCGGAATAGATCTCGAAGTCGGCGAAGAGCGCCGGGGCCTCCCGCTGCAGCAGCCGGAGACAGGCGACCGCCATCCGGCGGATCTCCAGCTCGGCGCCTTCCCCGAGGCGAAGCTCCAGCATCGTCCGCCAGGCGCGGACGTTCGCGCTGGCGACGATCTTCACCTCGGTCGCGTTCGGTAGCACGCTTCGTGCCGCTTCGCGCGCCATCTTCCGCCGGTGGACCCGATCCTCCACCCAGCCGTAGCGCTCCATCAGCCGCTCCACCGCCGTCACGTAGGCCGCCTGGGCCGCCTCCACCTGCGCCGTCCACGCCGCCTCCAGGGCGGCGTCGCCCTGGATCGCGGGGGGCATGACGAAGGCCGCGTGGGACTCGTCCACGTAGCGCTGCGAGAGCTGGGAGTAGCCCCAGCCGGCCCGATGCCGCACCAGCTCGTGGCTGCAGGAGCGGGAGATTCCCTCGATCAGCACCACGTAGGTGCTGTGCTCGAAGACCGACCCGTGCCCCTGTCTGAGGATGTTCTGGAGGTACTCCGCGGTGCTCCGCCCCGCCGGGTTGTGCTGGCTCATGTAGCAGAGCCGGCCGGCGAACTCCGCCAGCCGCTCCCCGTCGGTGGAGTCGCCTTTCCACTGCACCGGCAGATGCGTCGGCTCGAGGAACTGGGGACGGGCCAGGAGAGTGACGCGGGGCTCGCGGAAGATGTCCATGGTCCTGGATCGCTGGGGTGGAGGAGCGGTGACCGGCGCTCAGCGCGCGTCGGCCAGCTCGAGCCGGGAGCGGGCGTACCCGCCGCCGCGCTCGATCTCGCGAAGGGCCCGGGCAATGTCGTCGGGCAGCGCCGCGGCGTCGGCGCCGACCTTGAGCCGGCTGATGGCCGGCTCGCCGGCGGGAAGGATAACGCCGGGCGCGAGGATTCCGAGGGGGTCGAAGAGCTGCTTGAGCCGGCGGAAGAGGGCCACCACCTCCTCGCCGTAGATCCGCCCGAGCAGTCCCGCGCGTAGCCGCCCGTCGCCGTGCTCGCCCGCGGCGGTGCCGCCCAGGCGGACCAGCGCCGAGGTCACTTCTTCGAGCAGGTCGGCGACGGCCGCCTCCCATCCCGGCCGGCCGACCTCCGGCAGCAGGTTCACATGCACGTGCCCGTCGCCGGCGTGGCCGAAGACCACCGCGGCGATGCCGCGAGATGCGGCAGCCTGCCGCACCGCGCGAATGTAGTCCCCGGTTCGCTCCACCGGGACGCAGCCATCCTCCACCACCTGGAGCGATCGCCGGTGTTCCGGGAGTCGGGCCAGGATCGGACTCGCGGCGTGACGCAGCGCCCAGAGCCGAGCCGCCGAGGTCGGGCTCAGCGCCGTCTCCACCGACGCGGCGATCGGCCGCACCGCCTCGGCCGCGGCGTCAACCGCCCGGGCCAGGTCGCCGGCATTCGAGCGCTCCAGCTCCACCAGCAGAATGGCCTCGGCCCGCGCGAGTCCTTCGCCTTCCACGGTCCGGCTCACCAGCTCGAGGAAGGTGCGGTCGAGGAGCTCGATCGCGGACGGCTCCGCGCCGTGCAGCGCGGCGACCGCCTTCACCAGGTCGTCGAGCGAGCGCAGCTCGACCCGGAGCGCGGCCCGGTGGGCAGGGATCGGGTCCAGCGCCCATTCCACTTCGACGACCAGACCCAGCGTGCCTTCGGCGCCGACGATCAGGTCGAGCAGGTCGCCGCTCGCGAGCCAGGCGTCGAGGGCATAGCCCGAGGAGTTCTTGCGGGTGCGAGGGAAGCGGGCGGCGATCAGCGGCGCCGCCTCGCGAAGTGCGGGGGCCAGCTCCGCCTCGAATCGGCGTGCGGTCGAGCCGTCGCCGCTTCCGCCGCCCCGGCGGAGGACGAGGACCTCGCCGCCCGGCGTTACCAGCTCGACCGCGCGCACCCAGCGGCGCACGCTGCCGTAGCGCACCGAGCGGGCGCCGGCGGCGTTGGTCGACACCAGGCCGCCCATCGTGGCCCACCTGCCGCTGGAGGGATCCGGCGGCACTCGGAGCTCGTGCGGGTCGGCGGCCGCGTTGAGCTCCGCCAGGGTGATGTTGGCGCTCGTGCGGGCGATCCGCTCGGCAGGGAGGATCTCGAGCCGCCGCTCCAACCCGGTGAGGTCCACCACGACGCCCTCGCCGACATTCCCCCCGCCCATCGCACTGCCGGCTCCGCGAGGAACCAGCGGTGCGCGATGGGCCGAGGCCCAGCGGACGAGCGAGACCACGTCCTGCCGGTCGGCGGGAACGCAGATGGCTTCCGGCAGGATCCGGTAGATGCCGGCGCCTTCGGCGTAGGCGGCGCGGGCGCGGAGATCGGTGCGGTAGACGCCCCGAATCGGCGGGGGAGGCAGCATCGGGAAAAGCTTACTATCTTGGGGCCTATGTCGGACACCCCGCGCGCCCAGCTCATCCACATCGACGTGGATCGCCGGCTGGGGCACGAATGGGACGAGTGGGACGGCCGCCCGCTTCCCAATGGTGGTGACTTCGACTCCGCCCCGTCGCTCTTCTTCGGCTGGGCCGCCCTGGCGCTGGTGACGGCGGCCG
>DATCWW010000328.1:0-6517 GCA_036566145.1 Gemmatimonadales bacterium | reverse complement strand
TCCTGGAAGCGGTGCCGCTGGGCGCCGTCGTGAGCGCCGGATTCGGCGTGACGGCGCTGCAGCTGGCGGGCGCCCTGGAGCACTCCGCCGCCACCGCCTTCGCCGTCTGGTGGACCGGCGACCTGCTCGGCGGCCTGGTCGTCGGTCCCCTGCTGCTCGCCTGGCTCCTGCCTCGGCCAACCGGAGCGCATGCGCGCGGCATCGTGGAGATCGCCCTCGTCTGCCTCGGCACGGTGGCGGTCGCGGAGCTGCTGCTCGGCACCCTGGTCCGGGTGCCGGTGCTGGAGCAGGTCGATTACCTCTATCTGCTCTTTCCCTTCGTCATCTGGGCCGCGCTTCGGTTCGGTGTCCGCGGGGCCACCCTCGCCACTTTTACCGTGGCCGTGGTGGCGGTCTGGCACACCAGCCGTGGCGGCGGTCCCTTCATCGGCACCTCGGAGCCCGCGACGCTCTTCGCGGCGGCCTGCTATCTCGCGGCGGTCGCGGTCACCGGGCTGGCGCTCGCCGCGGCCGTGTCGTACGAGCGGGCCTCCGCGGCCGCGGCCACCGAGCTGCGCGAGGAGGAGCTGCGCTCGGCGCTCGACGCCGCGCGCATGGGCACCTGGTCGTGGACCGCGGCCGACGACCGGGTGGTGTGGGACCCCACCATGCGCGAGCTCTTTCACCTCGCGCCCGGCGAGTCGGTCGGCACCTACGCCGACTTCATGGCCCGGGTGCACCCGGATGACAGGGATTACATCGGCTCGACCATCGGCCAGGCGATGGAACGAGGCACTCGCCTCGATTTCGAGTTCCGCATTCTCCTCTCCGACGGTCGGATCCGCTGGCTTGCCAACCGCGGGCGGGTGCGACTGGACTCCGATGGTCACGTGATCGGCCTGACCGGCGTGACCAGCGACGTGACCGATCGCCGGGCCACCGAGCAGCAGATCCGCCAGGCACACCGCATGGAGTCCCTCGGCCGGCTGGCCGGCGGGGTCGCACACGAAGCCAACAACCAGATGAGCGTCGTCATCGGGGCGACCGATTTCATCCGCCGCCACCCCGCCCTGCCACTCGAGGTCAAGACCGACGTGGACCACATCCGCCGAGCGGCGGAGCGGACCGCGACGGTGACGGCGCAGCTCCTCGCCTTCAGCCGGCGGCAGGTGCTCAAGCCCGTGGTGCTGGATCTGAATGAAGTGCTGCAGCACTTCGTCCCGGTCCTTCGCCGGAGCATGGGCGAGGACTGCCGGGTCACCCTGCAGCTCGACCCGGCACTCGCGCCGGTCCGGGCCGACCCCGGACAGCTGGAGCAGGTGGTCCTCAACCTGGCGCTCAACGCCCGCGACGCGATGCCGACCGGCGGGGAGCTGGTGATCGAGACCTCCATGGCGCAGGTGGGCGATGGGCCGCCGCCGGAGGACGCCGGCATGGAGATGGCCCCCGGTGGCTACGCCGTGCTGTCGGTGCGGGACACCGGCAGGGGGATGGACCGCGTCACCCTGGCCAACATCTTCGAGCCGTTCTTCACCACCAAGGACGTCGGGCGAGGCTCGGGCCTCGGTCTCTCGACCGTGTACGGCATCGTCAAGCAGAGCGGCGGGTACATCTGGGCCAGCAGCGAGCCCGGGCAGGGCTCGACCTTCCGGATCTATCTGCCCGAGACGGCGCCGACGGTGGAACGAGGCCGGGCCAGCGCGCCCCAGGCGCAGCCGGCGTCGGCGCCGGGTCGGGGCGAGCTGATTCTGGTCGCGGAAGACGAGGAGCAGGTGCGCCGGGTCGCCGCCCGGGCGCTCATGGAGGCAGGGTATCAGGTCCTGGAGGCCGCTAACGGCCGCGAGGCCTTGGAACAGGCCGCGCGCGCCCCCGCCCCGATCCGGCTGGTGCTCACCGACGTGGTGATGCCGGAGATGAGCGGGCCTGAGCTGGCCGAGCGGCTGGCGATCCTCCTGCCGGGCACGCCCGTGCTCTTCACCTCGGGGTACACCGACGGAGAGATCGTGCGCCGCGGACTGCTGGCCCCGGAATCGGACTTTCTGGCCAAGCCGTTCAGTCCGGACGCGGTGGTTCGCGCGGTTCGCGAGCGCCTGGCTCCCGCGAAGGTGTGAGAAGGATCGGGCCGCGCCGGCGTCACACCGGCAGCGAGCCCCGATCCCTCATCACCTTCTCGGAGGAGCATATGCCGGTCCCGACCTTCCGCGGCGTCACCCGTCCTACTTGCCTCGCCCTCGCGGCGCTCCTGGCCGCCTCGGCCGGCTGCGGCGACACGGAGGGTCCGACGCTCTCCGCCTCCGAGGCCCAGGGCAGGAGCGACGTTGCGGGTAGCCACGTGCAGTACGGCGTTCCCGTCAAGGTCGGAGACGGCCGGGCCCGTACCTACGTGGTGCTCGACCAGAAGACCGGCGCCCAGATCGAAGTCGGCGTCGCGCTGGACGAGCGGGCGCTGCAGAACCTGCCGGCGGGCGGCCACGGCGCCCACGGGCCGATGACCGAGTACCTGCTGCAGCTCCCGGCGCAGGACCAGAGCCCCTTCCGTTTCGTGGAGCTCGACTGGAACCCGATGGGTCACGGCTATCCCTATGAGGCGCCGCACTTCGACTTTCACTTCTACACCGTCCCGGTGGAGGAGCGGAACTCGATCGACCCCGCCGATCCGGCCTTCGCGACCAAGGCGGCCAACCTTCCCGCCGCGGACCTCATCCCGGCCGGCTATCTCTCGAGCCACATGCTGGTCGGGAAGACACCCGCCGAGGTATCGGTGCCGCGGATGGGCCTGCACTGGCTGAGCCTGGCGTCGCCCGAGCTGCCCCCGCAGAGCAAGCCGTTCACCGCGACGTACATCGTGGGCACCTGGAACGGGAAGGTCATTTTCCAGGAGCCGATGATCACCCGGGACTTCATCCTCTCGACCCGCGACGGCGCGGCCAGCGAGGTCGCCTTCGCGGTGCCGAGCGCCGCGCGGTACGAGCCGGCCGGCCTGTATCCCGCCGGCTACCGGATCACCTGGGACGCGGGCCGGCGCGAGTTCCGAGTCGCGCTGACCGACCTGAGTCCGCGGAACTGAGTCGCCGCTCCCGGAAACGACGACGGCCCGCCGAGTGGCGGGCCGTCGTGCTTCCGGACCTCCGGCTCAGCGATACCGCTCGGCCAGCACCTCGAGATGATGGCGGGTGTGGCCGGCGATGGCGTAGGCCAGCGCCCGCACGCTGATCTCCTTTCCGCTGGCGACGCCCCGGCGGGTCCAGGTGTCCGCCGGAAGCCCTCGAAGGCAGGAGATGGTGGCTCGCCGCACGTCGAGCCACTCCTCCAGCAGCTCGGCCAGCGGCCGCTCGTCGGCGCGCATTTCCGGGGCGTAGGCGTTCTCGTCGAACCCCGGCAGCGGCGTGGCGTCGCCCCGGGCGAAGCGAAGCGCCCGGTAGCAGAAGATCCGCTCCGTGTCGGACAAATGGCCCAGCAGCTCCTTCACCGACCACTTCCCGGGAGCGTAGCGATACGATCCCCGCGCCTCCGGGAACCGACCGAACGCCGAGCGGACCTCGTCGAGCTGGCCCGCCAGCACGGCCATGAGGTCCTCACCGTCCCGGATCTTGCCGACATACCCCGCGTACGACGCCGGTACTTCGGCCGACTCGGGACGGACCGCGACAGTCATGGTGCTGCCTCCAGACGCGAAAGGACGAATTGGACCGCGAGATCGGTGCTGTTCCACAGCTGCACGTCGGAGCTGGTGCCGTAACGGACCGGGTGCAGCCGACCCCGCTCGATATCATAGCTCCACAGCTCGTTGTGGCGGAGGCCCGAGCTGTCCACCGCGGCGCGGATCCGGCGCAACGCCTCGCCGAACGGCTCGGCCCCGGTGGGCTCGGCCGCGATCCGGCCGGCCAGCCCGAGCAGGAGCAGGTTCACTTCCCGCCCCCAGACTACGCGCGGCGAATGGTAGCGATCCTGCTCGAAGCGCTGCCACACGGCGGGCGTGGCGAAGGCGTCGTTCGCGACCAGCGGGCCCAGCCCGGCGACAAAGAGACCCTCCGGGTAGCCCCGGACGATCGGGGCGAGATCCGCCGGCGCGCCGTACTCCCCGGGGTCGAGGAAGAGCCCCGTCGCCGGGTCGGTGTTCACCACCGGGATCGGATGCCCGGCGGAATCCAGCGCGAGCGCCAGGAACCGGAGCGTATCCTTCGCCGGGCCGCCGCGCACTCGGTTCCAGTAGGCGGCTTCGTCGGCCGGAAGCGCGGCCAGACGGGCCCGGACCCGGCGCTCCACCTCCGCCGGCGGCAACACCACCTCGAAATGGCGTCGGGCTCCCCGCCACGTCTCCACCGACCGGCGGAGGCTCGCGGTGTCGAGCTCCGCGGACCCTAGTTTCAGCCCGGGCAGCGCGCCGACGATCGTGCCGATGGCCTGGAGCGCTTCGGGCGCCCAGATGGCATTGATGTCCATCGCGAAGCGTCCGCCGGCATAGCCGGCGTCGCTGTCCCGCCAGCTGGCCGAACGCCAATGCGACGAGTCGCGCCGGGGAAAGCTGACCAGATTCTCCGGACGCGGGTCGGCGGCGTACGCCCGGGTCCAGCTCGCCACCAGGGCGAGCTCCCGGAGCAGCAGCGCCAGCCGGGCCGGGCGGCCCGGTGCCGCTTCCAGGAGAAAGCCGCGCTTGCGCTCGGCCGGCACCGCGGAATCCGTCAGGTAGCGGGCGGCCAGCACCGGAAGCTGGAACTCGTCGTCCACCATGTGGTAGTTCTCGCGGGTGACGTGAAGCTGCCGCAACACCGCTCTCGCCCGGGTCAGGCCGGTGTCCCGGGCCGCCCCCGTGACGGCGAGCGCGACGCGCACCAGCGAGTCGTACATCACGGCGTTCTCCCGGATCGCTTGACCGCCCAGCGCCTCCTCGTGGCTCACGTCGCCGTCGGGGCCAAGCTTGCCGAGCACGCTCCCGATCACGTGCTCCGCCATCGCGGGGGCCCAGATCGGACGCATCATGAGGGCGGTCATCATCCCGTCGCGGCCGAAGTAGGTCGCGAAGTTGGGCAGTCCCGCCATCAGCTTTTCCCGGCTGCTGAGGAGCTCCACGCCGAGCACCTCGCGCTCCAGCCGCCGGGCACGAAGCGCGGCGTCCGACCCGGCCGAGTCACCGGCTCGAGCCAGGAACCGGAGGAACTCGGGGTTGAAGATCTCCTCCCGCGAGAGCGGAGTGAGCGCCTCCGCATTGGTGAGGACCCGCACCCGGAATCGCACCGGACGCCCTGTCCGGCTCCGGATGGTGACCGTTCGATCACCCGCGCGCGCCGCGCTGGTCCGCGCGCTTCCGCTGAGCTCCAGCACCATGGTGGTGCCATCGTCGAGCGCCGGACGGACCAGGCGCACGGTCCACCCGCTGTCGCTCTGCGCCGCGGTGATGGTGGGACGAAGGCGGGCCTCGAGCTCATCCAGGGTGCGCGCCCGGAGCAAGGCGAGGTGGGCCTGTTGCTCCGCCACCGGAAGCCGCTTCACCGCCGCGACCAGCAGCGACTCCTCCTGCACCACGAAGGCAGGCGCGGTGAACGGCTGGAGATGGCGCCGGGCGTAGACCACGTCCCGCTCCACTCGCATGGAGCCCAGCACCACCCAGCCCAGCGTGACCGAGGGGACCTTGGCCGCGAGGCCGTACTCGATGCTGCGGTACCCGGCCGAATCGCCCACCAGCGCGTCCGTGCCGTCCCACGCGAGCGGGGCCGGCCGCCCACCGGCGTCGCGCGTGGTGAAGCCGGCGCTCTCGTTGGCCGCATCGGCCCAGACCAGCGTCGTCCGCGCGGCCCGCGGCTCCAGGTAGATCTGCACCGTGTTGCGCCGGGAATCGCGATAGAAGCGGGTCTGATAGCCGCGATATGCCGCCGGGTCGTCTACGCCGGGCTCCGGAAAGGCGAGCACCGGAGGGACCTCGCCAGCCTGCGTCGGCGCCTGCACCATGGCCAGTGTCAGCAGGAGCGCGAGCGAGCTCATTGGCCGGGTCCCTCGTGCCAGGGCACGATACGCCGGCCGCCGCTGTCGACCACCACGTCGTAGCGCCGTCCCTTGAGCCAGATGCCCCGGAGGATCAGCCGGCTCACGCTCGACGGCAACGCCGGGTCGAACATCGGCTCGATGCCCTCTTTCCCGAATCGCAGTCCGGTGTAGCCGAAGATGACCTGCTGCAGGAAGCCGCCGGCTCCGGTCACGAAGTTCACGGCATTGTTGCTCGGGGTCTCCGAGAGCATGAGAAACGGTCCCTTCGCGTGCCCGCGGTAGCTGAGTGGCAGCAGCGAGTCCACCATGGCCCGGTCGCCCAGCTCCGCGGCGTCCACCGACAGGAGGGTCGATCCCATCATCGCGCCGGGTCCCTCGGCGAGGAGCGAGCGGATCGCCTGCTCGACCTGCGCCCGCTTGGCCGACGCGCTCATGCTGACGCCGAGCGGATAGACCAGCAGCGGTGTCACGTCGCCGAGGGTGGAATCGGGCGCCCCTTCGTAGGTCCGGTAGAAGTCGCTGGCCGAATCGTACGGCAGGTGCAGGCCGGCGGCCA
>DATCWW010000314.1:0-2437 GCA_036566145.1 Gemmatimonadales bacterium | reverse complement strand
ACGCTCCGCGCGAAGGCGCCCGACGAGGTCGAGAGCTACCGCGCCTTCGTGCTCGAGCTTGCCCAGGCCGTCGGCCGCGCCGCGAAGGGCGGGGACGAGGCCGAGGCGGCCGCGATCGAGCGCGTCAAGGCCGCGCTCGCGTAGAGCCTGGTCGCCTGCCGTGTTGCGGGCGCGTTGCGCCTGCCATCCGTGCGGCGCCGTCCCGCCGTACTCCTTCGTGAAGGCACCGACGAAGGAGGCATCTCGTGTCATCTGTGAACTTCCCACGCTGGGCTGCGATCGGGGCCGTCGTCGCGGTCGTCGCAATCGGCATCGTGCTGCTCGTCGTCTACGGCGGCGGCGGCTCCGGCGGCGGGTACTAGGCGCCCACTGGTCGGCGAGCCGGCGAGAACCCGCATGTAGCCTGCCCGGCGGAGCGGCACGGGCCCGGTGGCCCAGCAGGTCTTCAAAACCTGTGCGGTCGTGTAGCCCACGGCTCGGTCGGTTCGACTCCGGCGCCGCTCCGTTGGGGCCGAATCGCGGCCTCTGACAAGGGGGCGAAACTGGGGCAGGGATGTGCCGGAACGAAGCCGGGGCGCCGTGGCTCGGCCCCGGTCGGGACGCCGGTTCGCGGCTTGTTCCGACGATCACGCTGGGGCTAGACTCGCTCGGGACGATCGCGTTGCGGCGCGCGACGTCGCACGACGGGCGGGTGTGGATGCGGAGGAACTGGGGGGTGTGAGGCGATGTCGAGGCGGCTGATCTGGGCATTGGCACTCGGTGTTGCGGCCTCGACCCTCGGCGCGGCCGTGATCTCCACGACGACAGCGGCGGTTCCCGCGGTCACCACGAGCTCCACGACAATTGCCACCGACGCCGGGCCGCGGCCCCTTCACATGATCCGCATCGTCCCCGGGCGGGGCGTGCGACTCGAAGCCGTATGGCTGGGCGGCGGTCCGGGACGCACCGGGACCGTGGGCGGATACATCCGCGCCAACACAGGGCGTGGCGCGGTCGCCGGCCTGAACGGCGACTTCTTTCTGCTGGCCCGCAACGTGCCGTCCGGCAACCTGCTGATCCACAAAGGGCGCAGCTTCCTCGGGGGCACCAACCGCGGCGCCGCCGCGTTCGGCGCCGACGGCAGCGTCGACATCGTCCCTGGGAGAGTGAGGGACGCCAATCTCATCCAGGAGGGGGTGCGCGAGGCGATCTCCGGCAAACCTGTCTACGTCGACGGCGGTCACCTCGGCGACCTGACGACGCTGGAGCCGTATCAACGAGACCATGCCTACCATCGCACCGCGGTCGGGCGGCTGCGAAACGGGCAGACGGCGCTCGTCGTGATCGGCGGCGCGGGCACCACCGCTCCCCAGTTCGCGCAGGCGCTGATCCGGCTCGGCTTCGTCGAGGCGCTGGGCATGGACATCGACTCCAGCGCGAACATCAACTGGCGCGGAGCGTCCCTCAACCGGCCGGACTACCAGCGGCTGATCCCAACCGGCATCATCGCGGTCCGCCGAGGCGGCTAAGCGGTGCTTTCGGCGTGTCGGGCGGCACGCCGGAGCGGACGAGCCGATCGCCGCAGCGTGGCGGGTCGCCCCGAGAGGATGTCGGCACACGCTATTGGAGTTGGGGACTGACCCACGCCCCGTGCAAGACTGTCCTGACTCGAGGTCATCGAGGAGGTGCGAGGATCGAAGGGCCCCCCGCCTACCCGGTTCGGCTCGAAGGTCGTCTGGATCCGCAGCTGAGTCGCTGGCTGTGGCTCGTGAAGTGGCTGCTGGCGATCCCGCACTTCATCGTGCTCTTCTTCCTCTGGGTCGCGTTTGTGGTGCTCACGATCGTCGCCTTCTTCGCGATCCTGTTCACCGGGCGTTACCCGCGGGGAATCTTCGACTTCAACCTCGGCGTGTTGCGCTGGACCTGGCGCGTCTCGTACTACTCGTACGGCGCCCTCGGTACCGACCGCTATCCGCCGTTCACGCTCGACGCGGCACCGGACTACCCGGCGACGCTCGACGTTGCCTACCCGGAGCGACTCTCGCGTGGCCTCGTGCTGGTCAAGTGGTGGCTGCTCGCGATCCCCCACTACATCCTGCTCGGGATCTTCCTCGGCGGCGCAGGCTCCGCTGCCGACAGAGCCGAGGAGTGGAACGGTTCGCACTGGTGGTATACGGGCGGGCTCATCTGGGCCCTCGTGTTCTTCGCAGCGATTGCGCTCCTGTTCATGGCGCGGTATCCGCGCGGCCTGTTCGACTTCGTCCTCGGCCTCGACCGTTGGGTGGCACGGGTCGTCGCGTATGTGGGCCTGATGACCGACGCCTATCCGCCGTTCCGGCTCGACCAGGGCGGGGACGACCCGGCTGGAGCAGCGGCCGTAGCAGCCGAAGCGCCCAGGGCGCCCGCGGCGATCGCCGCTTCGGGTGAGCCGCCGCCCGCCGCCCAGCCCGGTGTGGCG
>DATCWW010000302.1:0-2484 GCA_036566145.1 Gemmatimonadales bacterium | reverse complement strand
GCGGGCGCGCGGCCGGGCGACGAGCAGGATCATCACGCCGCCCGCATCCTCGCCGGCTGGCCCACCCTCGGCGCCGAGATCGACGAGCGGACGCTGCCGCAGGAAGTGCGCTTCGATGCGATCGGCGGCGTCTCGTACACCAAGGGGTGCTATACCGGGCAGGAGACGGTGGCGCGTCTCCATTTCCGCGGGCACACCAACCGGGAGCTGCGCGGACTCTGGTGGCGGGCCGACGAGCCGGAGGCGCCCAACGGCGGCAGTCGCGCCGTGTTGTCGGGCGAGCGGGAGGTCGGGTCGGTGCGGAGCCGGCTCGCCGTGGACGGCCGGGCGATCGGTCTCGCGGTGATTCGCCGGGAGGTGGACCCGGGCGCCGAAGTGATCGCCGGAGGCCGGCGGGCGATGGTGGTGGCGCTCCCGTTCCGGGGCGACGAGCTCGATGCCTGAATACAGCAGGGCCCCGGCGGTGGCCGGGGCCCTGGGAGTCATCGATGTAACCAGGAGCTTACTTGGCGCTGTCCCGGGTCATCATCGTGTCGGCCGTCGGCGCCATGGCGGAGCTGTCGTGGGACATCGTGCCCATGCCGGTGTCAGCCGTCGCGGGCGCCATCTCGCCGGTGGTCTCGCCGGCCGGCGCGGCCCCTTCCTTCTTGCCACACGCGGCGAGCACGACCAGCGCCGAGATCAAGAGCAGCTTCTTCATCACGTACTCCTTGCACGATTTGGTTGGCCAGCCAGAATCAGGGTAGACGCCTTGCCTGCACCGTCGCCGGATGCACGGGCGCGAAGGTAAGCACGCGCAATTGATTGTCAAGCGGACGGGCCGCCGGCGGTTCCCGACACGATCCCGAATCATTCTTCTAAGGTACTGCCACATAATGACTTACAAGACAGAGTCGAGCGAGCCCCGTACCTTCGGCGACCTGCGTAACAGCCGCTGGGCCGAGCCGCCGTACCGCGGGCGCACGGTGCGTGAGGAGATCCGCGCCAACCTGCTCGTCCGGCTGGAGTGCGGCACCCCGCTCTTCAGCGGGATCGTCGGGTACGAGGACACCATCCTCCCGCACCTGGTGAACGCGCTGCTCGCGCGACACCACTTCATCCTGCTGGGCCTCCGCGGCCAGGCCAAGAGCCGGATCCTGCGGGAGCTCACCGGGCTGCTCGACGAGCGGATTCCGATCGTGGCCGGGAGCGAGGTCAACGACGACCCGTTCGCGCCGATCTCCAAGTACGCCCGCGAGCTGCTGGCCGAGTGCGGCGACGCGGCGCCGATCGACTGGATCGGCCGGGACCAGCGCTACGTCGAGAAGCTGGCGACGCCCGACGTCACCATTGCCGACCTGATCGGCGACGTGGACCCGATCAAGGCCGCGCGCGGCGGACACCTGCTGAGCGACGAGCTCACCATGCACTTCGGGCTCCTGCCCCGGGCCAACCGCGGCATCTTCGCCATCAACGAGCTGCCCGACCTGAGCGGCAAGGTCCAGGTGGGCCTGTTCAACATCATGCAGGAGGGTGACGTCCAGATCAAAGGCTATCCGGTGCGGCTCCCCCTCGACGTCCTGCTCGCGTTCACCGCCAATCCCGAGGACTACACCGCGCGGGGCAAGATCATCACGCCGCTCAAGGACCGGATCGGCTCGGAGATCATCACCCACTATCCCCGCACCGTGCAGCTCGGTATGGAGATCACCGCGCAGGAGGCCTGGACCCGACGCGGCGGCCGGCCGCTCGACGTGCCCGACTTCGTGCTGGAGACGATCGAGCGCGTCGCGTTCGAGGCACGGGAGGACAAGCGGGTGGACAAGCGCTCGGGGGTGAGCCAGCGGCTCCCCATCAGCGTGCTGGAGAACGCCGTCTCCAACGCCGAGCGGCGGACGGTCGCGGCGCACGAGGACCGGATCGTCCCCCGGATCAGCGACGTGTACGCGGCGGTGCCCTCGATCACCGGCAAGCTGGAGCTGGAGTACGAGGGCGAGCTCCAGGGTGGCGACACCATCGCCCGGGAGCTGATCCGTCGCGCCGCGGGGAAGGTGCTGGACGAGCGCGCCGGCGGCGCCGACCTGGTGCGCATCGTGGCCTGGTTCGACCAGGGCGGCGCGCTCAAGGTGCCGGGCGACGAGCGGAGCGAGCTCTGCTACAAGGGCTTCTCGGTGGTCCCGGGCCTGCTGGAGCTGGTGGAGGACGTGGGCCTCTCGCCCAGGTCGGATCACCCGCGCGCGGTGGCCGCCTGCGAGCTGGTGCTCGAGGGCCTCGCCGCGGCAAAGCGGATCAGCCGAAGCGAAGAGCTGGGGTATACCCGGGCCAAGCCGGAGCGTCGGGAGCCGGGGTTCGGGAAGGGGGGGATTTCGTTTGGGTAGGTGGGGAGGTGGCGAGGTGAGGAGGTCGACTACAGGACAAGGGCGCCGGGAATCCTCCGGCGCCCTTCGCTTTGCGACCTCGCCACTTCGCCACCTCGCCACCTAGCCACCTCCCCACCGGTTCCTC
>DATCWW010000301.1:0-6614 GCA_036566145.1 Gemmatimonadales bacterium | reverse complement strand
TTGCCGATCACCCGCCGGTGCCGCTCCGCGACGTGGCCACGATCCTCAACCTCGACGTGATGAACCTGTACGGCCGCACCACCGATGTGAGCGCGCTCGGGCTCGATCAGTCCACCCTGGGCAAGGCCTTCACCGCCGCCGCCGCGGCCGAGGGGCTCAAGGTCAGCACCAACAACGAGGCGCTGCTCACCGGCTCCTACTTCCGGTCGGATCACTTCTCCCTGGCCCGGGTAGGGGTCCCCGGGACGTCGATCGAGAACGGCTCGAACTTCGTCGGTCGTCCAGAGGGATGGGGTCACGAGCAGAAGGAGAAGTACACCGCGGAGCGCTACCACCAGCCCAGCGATCAGATGCAGTCGTGGTTCACCTACGGCGGGGTGGTTCAGCAGCTTCGAGTCACGGTCCGGACCGCGGTGGCGGTGGCCAACGCCCCGTCCCAGCCGGTCTGGAACCCCACCTCCGAGTTTCGCGAGGCGGGTGAGCGAAGGGTCGCGACCGGGAAGTAAGTCGGCCGGTGGCAAGGATCTGCGGGCCCTACCCAAGCGGGCCGGCACCGTCTATCTTTGCGGCCGTTTGCGTTTGCCTACCCGGGAGCGTCTCTGGAACTGCCTACGCACCACCGGATTCCGCTCAGCTGGCTGATGGAAAACGCCGGGGCATCGATCCGGTACCGCACGCTGTCGGAGCTGGCGCCCCCCGGGTACGCCAGCCCGGAAACGGTCGAAGCCGCGCACGTGGCGGTGACCGAGTCCAAGGTGGCGCTGGCGGTGGTGAAGAAGCAGAAGGACGCCGGCACCTGGGGCGGGAACCTCCTCGGTCTTGCCCCGTCGGCCGCCCAGGGCATCAAGGACGTCGGCACCATTCCCAATTACCGGCGACTGCTCGAGCTCGGCTGGCCCCGGGCCGGGCGCCCCTTCAAGCTCGCCGACCGGGTGCTCTTTCGGCTGCTTTCCCGTGACGAAGACCCCGCCCTGTTGTTCGAGTACTTCAAGCTGGTCAAGTCCGATCCCGAAGCCGCCCTCTGGGCCCGCGAGATGATCCGGGAGGCCGCCTCGACCGCGCTCGCCGAGGCCGGCTTCGCCGATGATCCGCGGCTCCGCGGTGCAGGGCACAAGATCGCGAATGCGATCTCCCAGTTCCTCCGCAGTCCCGTCGCCGAGAAGCCGTTCGTCAAGTCCGGAAAGAATCTCGCGCTGCACCCGGAAGCCCACCCGCCGACCTGGTACTCGGTGGCCATGATCGCGGCCATGCCGAATCTCCGGCGGGAACGCGCCGGCTTCACCGAGCGGCTGGGACACTATCTGGCGCAGCCCGCGCCCAAGAAGGCGTTCGTGATCCAGGTCGGCAAGCGGACTCTCAAGCCGCAGCACCTGCTACTGGGCGACCCGATCGAGGCCGACGCCAAGGGCACGGCGAAGGACATTCCGCTGGCCCTGCACTACATCGAGCTGCTCTCTCGGATGGGAGCGCTGCAGTGGGCACCGGTGGCCACTCGGGTGCTGGGCCGGCTGGCCAGGGAATGCGACGACCAGGGGGTCTGGAACCCGAAGAACCTGCGGTCGCAGCCCAAGGCTGGTGACAAGATCACCTATCACTACTACCCGCTGAACCTCGACGCCAAGACCACCGAGGAGCGCGAGGTTGACGTCACCTTCCGGCTGGCGGTGATCGCCAAGCAGTTGGGCTGGCAGCTCGACTACGCCTGAGCTGCGGGGATTGCCGGACTAGGCGTAGTCATACATACTACTGTATGGCCCGGATCGACCTCACCCCATTCGGGTTCACCCCCACAGAAAGCCTGGTTTACCAAGTCCTCCTCACCGGAGGACCCGGAACCGGTTATGCCATCGCCAGATCTGCCGGCCTGGCCCGCGCCAACGCGTATAGCGCGCTGGAGGGGCTGGTCTCCAAGGGCGCGGCCAGGCTCGATGCCGGCCGGCCCCGGCGCTACCGCCCCGAGCCGCCGCCGGCGCTGCTCGCCCGGATCTCGAACAACCATGGGGAAGCGGTCGAGCGGCTCACCCGGGAGCTCGAGACGATCTCGGTGCCGGGCACGCCGACCCTGGTCGAGATCGACTCCGGCCGATCGATCCTCCAGCTCCTGTCGCGCGACGTCGCCCGTGCTACGGATTCGCTGTCCCTCCTCGCTCCCCCCGATGCCTATCCCCTCATCGCGCCGGCGTTGCGGCGGCCATTCGCCGCGGGGGTCCGGATGGCGCTCTTCGCCACCGGACCGGTCGATCTCGGCTTCGTGCCAGTAGAGGTGGTCACCGCGGATGGGGGCGGCTGGCCGGGCATGCCCGTTCTGCTGATCGTAGACGATCGCGCCGCTCTGGTCGCGGCGCGCGACGGCGGCGACGCGAGCGGCCACTGGAGCACGGCGCCGGCGTTCGTCGCCGCGGCGCGCCTGGCCTTCGAGCGGCTCACCCGCGCATGAGTGAGACTGACGACCCGATCCTCGTTCTCCAGCGTGAATACCTCGCCGAGCTGCCCGCCATGCTGCTCGACATCCGAGGCGAGATCGACCGGTTCCGCCGCGGCGATGAGGTCGTAGCGGCGAGCCTCAGGACTTACTTCCACCGGCTCGCCGGCTCGGGAGGCTCGTACGGCTTTCCGGCCATCAGCACCGTCGCCCGGGAAGCCGAGCAATGGCTCGGCACCGGCCCATCGCCGTCCGAAGCCCCTCGCCTCGATGCGGCGGTGACGAGGCTGGAAGAGATTGTGGGGGAGGCAGCGCAAGGCCTCGAGTAGGCGAGGGGCGAAAGACGAAGGGGGAGCATCCAAAGGTCGGATGCTCCCCCTTCGCCTTTCGCCCTTCCCCGCCGTTAGTGCCTGAACCCCGACGACAGCGGCATCACGTCCCGCGGGTTCTTCTCGTCGCCGAACAGCAGGCGACCCTCGCGGAAGGTGGCCCCGCGCAGCGTGAGCGCGAGGACTTCGCCCAGCTCCTGCACCAGATACACCTCGATCTTGTCCCGGACCTCCTTGGGGAGATCCTCGAGATCGGGCTCATTCTCCTTGGGCAGGATGATGCGGCTGATCCCGGCCCGCACCGCGCCGAGCACCTTCTCCTTCACCCCGCCGATCGGGAGCACCCGCCCCCGCAGGGTGATCTCACCGGTCATGGCGATGTCGTGGCGGACCGGTCGGCCCGACAGGGTGGACACCACGGCCGAGGCCATCGTCACACCGGCCGACGGACCATCCTTGGGGATGGCGCCCGCGGGGACGTGGATGTGGATGTCCCGGTCGAACATCTCGTCCTGGATCTGCAGCCCGCCCGCGTGGGAGCGGGCGTAGGTCCAGGCCGCCCGGGCCGATTCCTTCATCACGTCGCCGAGCTGGCCGGTCAGCACCAGCTCGCCCTTGCCCCGCATCGTCGAGGCCTCGACGAACATGATGTCGCCGCCGGTCGGGGTGTAATACATCCCGGTGGCCACCCCGATCTCATCGTGGCGGGCCGCCTTCTCGGGATGCACCCGGGGCCGGCCGAGCAGGTCGTCCACCATGTCGCGGTCGACCGTGAGGCGCTCGACTTCGCCGGCGGCGATCTTCCGGGCCACCTTCCGGGCCAGCTTGCCCAGCTCTCGCTCGAGCTGCCGCACGCCCGACTCGCGGGTGTAGGCGGTGATCACCTCCGACAGCGCGTCCTCGGTGACCTCGAGCTGCTCCGGACTCACGCCGTTCTCCCGGAACTGCCGGGGGATGAGGTACTTCCGGGCGATCTCCGACTTCTCCCGCTCGGTGTAGCCGGCGAAGTCCACTACCTCCATCCGGTCGAGCAGCGGCCCCGGGATGTTCTGGATGAAGTTGGCCGTCGCGATGAAGAGCACCTCGCTCAGGTCGAACGGCACGCCCAGGTAGTGGTCCACGAAGGTGTCGTTCTGGGCCGGGTCGAGCACCTCGAGCAACGCGCTCGCGGGATCGCCCTGGAACGACACGCCCAGCTTGTCCACCTCGTCCAGCAGGAAGACCGGGTTCCGCGTGCCGGCCTGCTTCATTCCCTGGATGATCCGGCCCGGCATGGCGCCGACATAGGTGCGGCGGTGGCCCCGGATGTCGGCCTCGTCGCGCGCACCACCAAGCGAGATGCGGACGTACTTCCGTCCCATCGCGCGGGCGATCGACTTGGCCACCGAGGTCTTGCCTACGCCCGGCGGGCCGACGAAGAGCAGGATCGGTCCCTTGGTCCGCTCGTCCGGGTTGCCGGTGGTCGGCACGTTGCTCGGCGGCACCGTGGCGGTCGCCACCGGCGCGTCGGTGGACTCGCCCGCCTCGACCTCCTCCTTCCGCTCCGCCTGCGCCTCAGCCTCCTCGCGCCTCTGGGCCTCCGCGTCCTCCTGCTTCTGCCGGAGCTGGCGCACCGCCAGGAACTCGAGCACGCGGTCCTTCACGTCGCCGAGGGCGTAGTGGTCCTCGTCCAGGATTCTGGACGCCTCGGCCAAGTCGAGGTGCTCCTTGCTGCGCTCGTTCCAGGGGAGCTCCGCGATGTTCTCGAGGAAGGTCCGGATGACCTGTGACTCCATCGACTCCCGGCCGATCCGGGTGAGCCGGCTGAGCTCCCGGTCGACTTCCTTCCGCGCCTCCGCCGGCAGGTCGAGCGCGGCGAGCTTCTCCTTGAGGTCCCGGAGATCGTCCCGCTCGTCGTCCTCGCCCAGCTCGCGCTGAATGGTCTTGAGCTGCTCGCGGAGGAACATCTCCCGCTGCCGCTCGCCCAGCTCCTCCTGCACCTGCGACTTGATGTCCTCCTGGGCATCGAGAACGCCGATCTGACGCTGCACGTGGACCAGGACCTTCCGGAGCCGCTCCTCGACACTCAGCGTCTCCAGCAGCCCCTGGCGCTGAGCCGGGGTGATGTCGATATAGCCGGCCACCAGGTCGGCGAACTTGCCGGGCTCGTTGACGCCGGCGAGCACCTGCTGAACCACCTCGTCGGGAAGCCCCGACTTCTGGCCCAGCTCCGCGGCCCGGACCCGGGCCTCTCGATGCAGCGCCACGAAAGCGGGATCTTCCGCATTGAGGGGCGACATCTCCTCGGCCTCCCGCACCACCGCCTGGAGATATCCCTCGCGGTCGCTGTAGTGGATTGCGATCCCGCGACGCTCACCGTGCAGCAGCAGCTGCATGCCCGACAGGCCCCGCTGGAGCTGCCCGATCCGGGCGATCGTCCCGATCGTGTACAGGACGTCGGAGCTCACGCTCTCGACGTTCTGACGCTGGGACACGGCGAAGACCAGGCGCTCGGGAGTCGCCAGCGCGGCCTCGATGGCCCGGAGCGTCGCCGGCCGGCCGGCGCCGATCGGCGCGGTGACGCCCGGAAACAGCACGACCTCACGAAGTGGCAGGACCGGCAAATTCAAACGTTCACTCATCTAGGAACTACTCCTTCCAATTCCCTTCGAGGGAAAATCGCAGCTCAAGCTGCTGAACCGGGGGCCCAAGTGCACCCAACGTGCCACACTCGAGGCTGCCCAGACGCTGCCAATCAACAGCTTACGGCCGGATTCGGGTTCCCGCAGCCACCCAATCTCCACCATCCTGGCAGGCACCTTCCACAGGCGGCGCGTTTGCTGCCAAAATGGCGTCGGGCCGGGTTCCCTCCCGTCGCCTGACTCCAGGGTAGCGGCAGGACCAGCGCCGGTACAGATTGTCTGCCATGTCCGGCTGCATCTCCAAACGGCACGGCAGCTTCCCGCACGCCGCTCCGGCGCCTCACTCGTCGTGACCAGTCCAGCCGACCAGCCCCTCCCCACCCGCCTCGCCGCCGCTCTGGGCGACGCTTACACCATCGAAGGCGAGATCGGCCGAGGGGGCATGGGGGTGGTCTATCGCGCCCGGGACGAGCGGCTGCAGCGCCGGGTGGCGATCAAGGTGCTGCCTCCCGAGCTCGCCTTCCAGCAGGACATCCGGGAGCGGTTCACCCGAGAGGCCCAGACGGCCGCGCGGCTGAGCCATCCGCACATCGTCCCGATCCACACGGTCGGCGAGGGGATGGGGCTGGTCTACTTCGTCATGGGCCTCGTAGACGGGGAGTCGGTCGCCGCCCGCATCCGCCGCCGGGGGAAGCTGCCGATCGACGAAGTCCGCCGCATCATGGCCGAGACCGCGGATGCGTTGAGCGCCGCCCACGCGGTCTCGATCATCCATCGCGACATCAAGCCCGACAACATTCTGCTGGAGGGTCCTCGGGGCCGGGTCATGGTGACCGACTTCGGCATCGCCAAGGCACTCTCGGCGAGCTCGGGGGCCACGCTCACGGGGGCGGGCGTCGCGATCGGAACGCCGGCCTTCATGAGCCCGGAGCAGGCGGCGGGAGAGCGGGAGATCGACGGCCGGTCGGACCTCTACAGCCTGGGCATCGTCTCCTACCAGATGATCACGGGCGAGCTGCCGTTCAGCGCGCCCACCGTGGCCGGCATCCTGATGAAGCAGATCACCGAGGTGGCGCCGGACGTGCGGACCCGCCGGGGGGACGTGCCCGAGGATCTGGCGCTGGCCGTATCACGGTGCCTGGAAAAGGATCCGGAGAACCGCTGGCCGACCGCGGACACCCTGCGCCGCGCATTGGAGAGCCGGGTCGTGGGGGGGTATCAGCCCACGGGTCTCGGCTGGCG
>DATCWW010000284.1:0-3879 GCA_036566145.1 Gemmatimonadales bacterium | reverse complement strand
CCGCTCCTCAGCTTCGCTCCGCCGCAGGACTGGCGTCCGCTCGACCGGGCCCTCGACACCGTCGCGCGCTACGACGCGGTGGCGCTCACCTCGCCGCGGGCCGCCCGAGCCCTCGCCGAGCGCTGGCAGCCGCGCGGGAGTGGAGGACCGTCGCTCCCGCCGGTCTGGGCCGGCGGACCCGGCACGGTGGCCGCGCTGGCCGACGTGTTGTCCGAAGTGCACAGTCCCTCGGCGAGGGATGTGGGCGAGCGTGGATCGGCCGCCGCGCTGGCCGCCGCGATGATCCAGGCCGGCGTTCGCGGGCCGGTGCTCTTTCCCTGTGGCGAGATCCGGCGGGAGGAGCTCACCACCCGTCTGCAACACGAGGGGATCGAAGTGGAGGAGATCGTGTGCTACCGATCGGTGCTGGCCGGAGAGACCGCCGCGCGCGCCGCGGCGGAGCGGGCCGGTATCCTGGTGGTCGCGAGCCCATCGGTGGCCGACCTCCTGGCCCGGACCTGTCCGCCAGGTGCGCGCCCCGCGCTCGTCGCCGTGGGTCCGACTACCGCGGCCTCGGCCCGCGCGTCGGGATGGGCACCCGATGCCGTCGCCACCCGGCCCACGGTCGAGGCGTTGGTGGCGACGGTCCGATCGCTCATCGGGCCGGGGCAGGGGGTGCGGGAATGAACGATCTCCTGCTGCGGGCATGCCGGCGGGAGCCGGTCGAGCGCACGCCGGTGTGGATGATGCGGCAGGCCGGGCGCTACCTCCCGGAATACCGTGCGGTGCGGGCCCGCGCGGACTTCCTCACCATGGTGCGCACCCCGGAGCTGGCGGTCGAGGTGACGCTCCAGCCGGTGGACCTGATCGGGGTGGACGCGGCGATCATCTTCAGCGACATCCTCGTGGTGCCCCAGGCGATGGGCATGGCACTGACGGTGGAGGAGGGCACCGGCCCCCGGTTCGATGCCCCGCTCCGAAGCGCGGCGGACGTCGCCAGGCTGCGGGAGGCGGCCCCGGAGGAGGATCTGCGTTATGTCCTCGATGCCCTGCGCCTGGCCCGCCGCGAGCTGAACGGCCGTGTCCCGCTGGTCGGCTTCGCCGGTGCCCCGTGGACCCTGCTGAGCTACATGGTCGAAGGCGCGGGATCGAAGACCTTCGCCCGGGCCAAGCGATTCCTGGTGGAGCAGCCTTCGGAAGCGCACCGGTTGCTCGAGCGCCTGGCGTGCACCGTGGGTGCCTTCCTTCGGGCCCAGGTCGAAGCGGGCGCCCAGGCGGTCCAGCTCTTCGACTCCTGGGCCGCTGCCCTGGGGCCGCGCGACTTTCGCACGTTCGCGCTGCCCTACCTCGCTCGCGCCTGCCGGATCGCCCGGGAGGCGGGGGCGCCGGTCATCGCCTTTGCGCCGGGAGCCGGGTGGGCGTTGGAGGAGATCGCCGAGCACACGGGCGCCGATGTGATCGGGGTGGACTGGCAGACCGACGCGGCCCAGGCACGACGACGGTTGCAAGGCCGGCCGGTCGCGCTGCAGGGCAATCTGGATCCCTGCTGGCTCTACGCGCCTCCGGCGATCATCCGCGAGCGGACCCGGGAGATGCTCGCCGCCTTCGGCCCGAAGGGCCACATCGCCAATCTCGGCCACGGCATTTTGCCCGATGTGCCGGTGGAGCATGCCCGGGCGTTCGTGGCCGCCGTGCAGGAGTGGAGGCCGTGAGCGACGGTCCGCTCCGGGCGCGCATCGCTAGTCTCATCGAGTCGCTGCACGACGAGACCACCGCCTACTTCGGCGAGCTCGACGGCGGCGGCGCGTTCCGGGAGGACCGATGGTCCCGCCCCGGCGGCGGCGGTGGCGTCTCCCGGGTCATGAGCGACGGCCGGACTTTCGAGAAGGCGGGCGTCAACCGGTCGGTGGTGGAGGGGACGATGCCGGGTGCGATGGCCCAGCGCCTCGGCGGGCAGGTCGGCGGGGTGGAAGAGGCCGGGTTCTTCGTCACCGGGATGAGCCTGGTACTGCATCCGCGAAGCCCGATGGTCCCGACGGTGCACCTCAACGTCCGGTACTTCGAGCTTTCCGGCCCGGACGGCGAACCGATCGACGCCTGGTTCGGAGGCGGGACAGATCTGACGCCGACCTGGCCCCATCGGGACGATCCGGTCCATTTTCACCGTGCGCTGGCGGCGGTGTGCGGGCGCCATCACCCGAGCTTCTATCCCAGGTTCAAGAGCTGGTGCGACCATTATTTCGTGAACGCCCACCGGCACGAGGAGCGACGCGGCACCGGGGGCATCTTCTTCGACCACCTGAGGCCGGGCGAGGCGGGTCTGGATGCGGAAGCCCTTCTGGCGTTCGTCATGGATGTGGGACAGGTGCTGCCCGAGGCCTACGGGCCGCTGGTGCGGCGCCATCGCGACCAGCCCTACGGCGAGCGGGAGCGCCGCTTCCAGCTCCTGCGTCGGGGGCGCTACGTGGAATTCAACCTGGTCCACGACCGCGGCACCCTGTTCGGCCTTCAGACCAATGCCCGGATCGAGAGCGTGCTGATGAGCCTGCCTCCGCTGGCGGCCTGGGAGTACGCGCCGGAGTTCGCGCCAGGCTCCCCGGAAGCCGAGCTGCTCGCGATGCTGGAGCCGCGCGACTGGATCGCGGGGTGAGGCCGATGCGCGCCAACATCGCAGCCCTGGGATTTCTTGCGAGTCTGTCGCTGGCCATCCTGCCGAGGCTCGCGGTCGCCCAGCACGAGCACGCGGGGCGAGCCGAGTCGGACACGGCGTTCGCGGCGATGCAGTCGCGCGGCAAGTCCGCCATGGGCGTGGACCAGTACACCTCGGCCCACCAGTTCCAGGATCTCGCCGACGGCGGCCGGATCGAGCTCCAGCGCGACTCCACCGACTCGGCGGGCGTGGCGGAGATCCGGGACCACCTGCAGGCGATCGCGAAGGCGTTCGCCGGCGGCGACTTCGACGTTCCCGGCTTCGTGCACGCGGGCGAGGTGCCCGGCACCGCCGTCATGCGCGAGCGGCGCAGCCGCATCAGCTATCGCTTCCATCCGCTTCCAGGTGGTGGAGAGGTCCGGATCGTCACCGCGGACACGAGGGCGCTGGTCGCCGTACACGAGTTTCTCGCCTTCCAGCGGCGGGAGCATCGGGTGGAGGGGTCGGCTGACCCACACTGATCGCGCGAGCGCTCCCATTGGCGGGGTGCGGGCGATGCCGCTATTCTGTTGGAAGTTGGGGCGGTAGCTCAGCTGGGAGAGCACCTGCTTTGCAAGCAGGGGGTCGCCGGTTCGATCCCGGTCCGCTCCATTCCTTCCGAAGTATCGTTCCGTCAATGGATTAGTTCGATAATGGATCCGCTGCAGTGGGCGGACCGCGGCTGTGTGTGCCCATTTCCCTGCCTATCATGCGCTCCTCCGGCATCGTGCAGGATGGCTCACGAACCACCAACGCGGCCGGGATGGAACCCAGGGTGCGGGGGGATTGTCGGGCGCCTAGAGGCGCCAGGAGTCTCGTCAGGCCAGCCGGGTTGTCCGACGCGGGCAGGAACCAGAGGCGGAATTCGGAGGCTGATTGGTGCAATTGAGATCTGGTCCTGCGCGTGTCGGATTAGAACGGCGGCTCGTGGCCGTGTTCGTCTCGACGGCGCTGCTCCTGGGCCTCTCGCTTCTCACGCGCCCGATAAGTCACGACGAAGGACAGTATGTCGGCGCGATCGCATTGATGCGGTCTGGCTTGCCCTATCGCGATTTCGCCTACCTCCAGACGCCGCTGCAACCGCTGTTGCTGGCGCCTCTGTCGTTCCTTTCCGCGGGCTGGCTGCTGGTCGGGGCCCGTGTTGCCAACGCACTGTTCGGCTGGCTTTCGCTGGCCCTGCTGCTGTTCGGCCTGCGCGGTCGCACTCCGCC
>DATCWW010000277.1:0-2159 GCA_036566145.1 Gemmatimonadales bacterium | reverse complement strand
GCGGAGGCGTATGCGCGCTGGTCCGGGAAGGAGCTCCCGTCCGAAGCCGAATGGGAGTTCGCGGCCAGGGGTGGCCTCGAAGGCGCTACCTACGCCTGGGGTGAGGAGTTCATGCCTGGCGGGCGCTTCATGGCCAACACCTGGCAAGGGGAGTTCCCCTGGCAGAACCGGGTCGAGGACGGATGGGAGGGCACCTCGCCCGTCGGGGCGTTCCCGGAGAACGGGTACGGGCTGCTCGACATGATCGGAAACGTCTGGGAATGGACCACCGATTGGTACCGGGCAGGGCATCCTCGCAACGCGTCACCGGCGTGCTGCGCCGGCCATGGGCCGCGTCCAAGCGGCGAGATCGACAGCTACGACCCGGCCATGCCCGACATCCGCATCCCCCGCAAGGTCATCAAGGGCGGGTCCCATCTCTGCGCCCCGAATTACTGCCGGCGATATCGGCCGGCGGCGCGCTTCCCCGAGCCGGTGGACACCTCCGCCTGTCACCTGGGGTTCCGCTGTGTGATCCGGCGAGCCGAGCGGGCGCCGGAGAGTCCCCCGCAAGAGTGAGTCGTCGCGTGCCGGCGGCAACTCCAGTCACCATCATCAGCGGCTACCTCGGGGCCGGGAAGACGACCCTGGTGAACTCGCTGCTGTCGCGCTGCGCCGGCCGGCAGGTCGCGGTGGTGGTCAATGACTTCGGCAGCATTCCGATCGATCCGGCGCTCATGGCCGGCACGGACGCCCTCTCGGTCTCCCACGGGTGCGCGTGCTGCACCCGGGCTGGCGATCTGCTGCTGGCCCTGGCCCGGCTCCTCAGCCGCCACCCGGCGCCGGAGCAGGTGCTGATCGAGGCCAGCGGGGTCTCCGATCCGCGCCGGATCGCCGACACCGTCATCCTGCACGGTCTCCGCCTCGACGGAATCGTGGCGCTGGCGGACGCCGAGGCGGTGCGCAGCCATGGAGACGACGCGATGGTCGGACCGTGGGTGCGTCACCAGCTCGGCGCCGCCGACCTCATCGTGCTCAACAAGACCGACCTGGTCTCGGGGGCGGAGCGGAGCTCCGTCCGGCACTGGATCTCGGACGTGGCCCCGGGGGCGCACGTCGTGGAGACCTCGCAGGGCCGGGTGCCGGTCTCGCTCGTGCTGGCCGGGCCGGATGCGGACGAGCCAGCGGTGGCTCAGCGCCCCACCGGCCAGGGCCGGCCGGCGCATCCCGAATTCGGCGCATGGGGATGCACCCTCGCCACGCCGCTGGACGGCGCGGCCTTCCGCTGGTGGGCGGCCAGCTTGCCGGAGCCGATCCTGCGAGGAAAGGGGGTTCTCTTCCTGGCGGAGGATCCGCGCCGCCGGTACGTCTTCCAGCTCGTGGGTGGGCGGTGGTCACTGGAGTGCGGCGAGCCCTGGGAGAACGAGCCCCGCCGAAGCAGGATCACCCTTATCGGTCCGGCGTCGGGAATGGACGAACGCTGGCTCGACATGACTATCGCGCGCTGCGTGGCCGGGCAGGCCCGCCGCGGGGCCTGAGGAGGGGCCACCATGCGAAACTACCTGACGGAGTTCCTCGGCACCTTCTTCCTGGTTCTCACCGTCGGGCTGACGGTCCTCAACGGCTCGCCGCTGGCACCGCTCGCGATCGGGTCCTCCCTCATGATCATGGTCTACATGGGAGGGCACGTCTCGGGCGGGCATTACAACCCCGCCGTCTCGCTCGCCGTCCTCCTCCGTGGCAAGATGGCGTCGGTCCAGGAGTTCCTGGGTTATGTGGTGAGCCAGCTGCTGGGCGCTGTCGTGGCCGCACTCGTGGTCTACAACGTGACCGGCAAGACCTTCGCGCCGGCGCCGGCGGAGACCGCCACCGTGACCGCGGCCCTCCTGATCGAATTGCTCTTTACCCTCGCGCTCGCGCTGGTCGTGCTCAACTCCGCGGCTTCCGCCAAGACGCACGGCAACTCCTTCTACGGGCTCGCCATCGGCTTCACCATCGTGGTAGCGGTCGCGGCCGGTGGCCCCATCTCGGGCGGCGCCTTCAACCCGGCGGTCGGCGCCGGCGCGATTCTGGTGAATGCCGCCCTCGGCGGCGGGACGTGGGCGAATCTCTGGCTCTATCTGGTCGGGCCGCTGGCGGGCGGCGCCATCGCCGCCTGGATCTTCGGCCTGCAGGAGCGG
>DATCWW010000265.1:0-4206 GCA_036566145.1 Gemmatimonadales bacterium | reverse complement strand
CTCCTGCTGGCGGGCGTCGTGGTCGGCGCGTTCGCGGGGGCGCTCATGAGCGCCATCATCGTACTCGCCGACACGGCGGCCGTCCGCAACGCCTTTCTCTGGCTGCTCGGCGGCTTCGGCGGGGCCTCCTGGCAGGCACTGGAGGTCTTCGCGGCCTACGCGGTGCTCCCGCTGGGCATCCTCGCCTGGAGCGCCCGGGATCTCGACCTGCTCGCCCTGGGTGAAGAGCCCGCGCACCACCTCGGCGCGGAAGTGGATCGTACCCGGCGGCTGGTGTACGGATGCACCGCGCTGCTCACCGCGGCCAGCGTCGCCACCTGCGGCATCATCGGCTTCGTCGGCCTCGTGGTGCCCCACGCGGTGCGCACCGTGGCCCGTCCGCTCCACCGCGCACTGCTTCCGCTCGCCTTTCTGGTGGGAGGCAGCTTTCTCGTTCTCTCCGACGTGGTGGCACGCACGGTGGTGCGTCCGCTCGAGCTGCCCGTCGGGGTGATCACCGCGCTGGTCGGGGTGCCGGTGTTCGCCTTCCTGCTCCGCCGCACGCTCACGTGATTCTCGAGGCCAGGGCGGTCAACGTCCGCTATCGCGGGCTCCGCGCCCCGGCGCTCGATGGGGTGAGCTGCGGCGCGGCGCCGTCCCGGCTGCTCGCCGTGGTCGGACCCAACGGCAGCGGCAAGACCACGCTGGTCCGCGCCCTCGCCGGGCTGGTGGCGCCCGAGTCGGGCGCGGTGCTGCTGCGGGATCGGCCCGTGGGGAGCTGGAGCCGTCCGGCGCTGGCCCGGATCATGGCAGTGGTGTCGCAGCGGGAGGAGGTGACCTTCGCCCTCACCGTGGAGGAGGCGGTCATGCTCGGCCGGTACGCCCATCTCGGCCCGCTGGCCGCGCCCCGGGCGTCGGATCGCGCGGTCGTGGCGGACGCCCTCGCCCGGTGCGACGTCGGCGACCTTGCCGGCCGATCGGTGGATACCCTGAGCGGCGGGGAATGGCAGCGGGTGCGGGTGGCCCGGGCGCTGGCCCAGGAGCCCGAGGTCCTGGTGCTCGACGAGCCGACGGCGTCGCTGGACGTCCGGCACGAGATGGAGCTGTTCGAGCTGATCCGCCACCTGGTGAACGGCGGGCTGGCGGGCCTGGTCATTACCCACCACATCAACCTGGCGGCGCGGTTCGCCGATCACATGGTGCTGCTGGACCGCGGCCGGATCGCCGCCGAGGGTCCGCCCGCCGAGGTGCTGCGGCGCGAAGTGCTCGATCGGGTCTTCCAGTGGCCGGTGGCGGTCACCCGCTGGTCCGACGGCTCGCCCCAGGTCGTTCCCCTGCGCCGAGGCGAAGGAGACGCCGGGGCGCCGCCTTCGGCCCCCTTCCCGCTGTAACTTCCGGGATGCCTCGTCCAGTCCGGCAAGCCGGAGCGGCCCCCCGGGCGCTCCTCCTTCTCGCAGCGGGTCTCCTCGCCGCCTGCGCCGACACCAACGCGCCCGCGCCGGCCCCCGAAGAGGTCCTGCTCGTCGTCAACACCCGAAGCAACAGCCTGAGCATCCTGCCGATCGACCCGGCCGGGCAGCCCATGAGTGTCGCCCTCGGCGGAATGGGGTCCCGCCCCAACGGAGTCGCGGCCCGGGGCGAGATCGCGCTGGTGCCCCTCGGTCCCGCGAACGCGGTGGCGGTGGTGAATCTGCGGCAACGCAAGCTGCTCGATCGAGTCCCGCTGCCGGCCGGCTCGGGGGCCACCGGGGTGGCGGTGATCAACGACTCGATCGCCTATGTCGGCAACCCGGGCCTCAACACCGTGTCCCGGGTCAACTATCTCGACGGCACGAGCGTGGAGGTTCCCGTGGGTATTCGCCCGCAGGGGATCATCTTCGTACGCGGACGGGTCTTCGTGCTCAACGGCAACGTGGATCCCAGCGGCGTTCCGCTCGGCGCCAGCTGGATCACGGTGCTCGATCCGGCCACCAACCGGCCAGCCTCGGGCGTGGATTCGATCGCGCTCGCCGGTCCGGGCGGCGCGGCTTTCACCGCGCCCGCCGCCGACGGGCAGTTCTACGTGGTGAGCCGCGGGACTCCCGGGCTGGCGGACGGCCGGCTCTCGGCGGTGGACCCGCTGGCCCGGGTGGAAACCGCGAGCTTCGCCGGCCTCGGCACCACTCCGGGTGACCTCATTTCCGACGGCGGCGCCCGGGTGTTCGTGAGCTCGCTGCGGGAAGGCGTCCTGGAATTCAACACCGACAGCAACGCGGTCGTGCGCGGGGTGGGAGAAGGGGTGGAGATCGCCTCCAACTCCGGCGTCGCGGTGGACAGCGATCGCCGCCTCTACGCCATCTCGGCCGGCGACTGCACCGCCGGGAGCGGCCTTGCCCACGTGCTGAACGACGAGCTGGAGCAGATCGACAGCCTTCCGCTCGGCCGCTGCCCCGGCCCGGCCAAGGTGGTCAAGGTGAGCCAGGACGTGACGGGCAGCGACGACGGCCTCCTGGCCGGCAGTCGGCCATGATCCGCGGACTTCCGCTCGGCACCGCCCTGGCCCTGGGGGCGGCGGGTGTCCGCCCCGCGGCGGCGCAGCTCGGCGAAGGGCGGAACGTCACCTGCGAAAGCAGCGGACGGCTGGTCCGCTGCCAGGCCGCGCTCACCTGGCGCGGCGGGCGGTTGGTGCGCCAGGTCTCCAATGCTCCTTGCCTGCAGGGCGAGACCTGGGGATTCGAGCGCAACGCCATCTGGGTGGACGACGGGTGCCGGGGCGAGTTCGAGGTGGTCCTCGCCGACGGCCGCCGACGGGCCGAATGACCGATGCCTCTCGTCACCACTCCCGCCATCGTCCTCTCGACGCTGCGCTATAGCGAAACCTCCAAGATCGTCCGGCTCGCCACCCGGGAGCACGGCGTGCAGAGCGCGATCGCCAAGGGCGCGCTGCGGCCGCGGAGTCGCTTCGGTGCCGCGCTTCAGCTCCTGAGCGAAGGCCAGGCCCAGCTGCTCACCAAGGAACACCGCGAGCTCCATACTCTCACCGCGTTCGACCTGGTGCACCTGCACGCCAGGCTGGCGACCGACCTGGACCGCTATGCCACGGCGTCGGTCCTCGCGGAGGTGATGGTGCGCTTCGCGCCGCCCGACCCTCATCCGGAAAGCTACGATCGCTTCCGCGACGCCCTCCCCCTGCTCGAGGACGTCCCGGCGGAGTCGGTCGAGGCCCTTGGGTTCCGGGTAGTCTGGCAATTGGTCTCGGTGCTGGGGTTCGAGCCCGCGCTCGACGCCTGCGTGCGCGACGGCCTCGAGATCGCCGAGGGAGGATTGGCCTTCAGCACCCGCGAGGGCGGAGCGCTCTGTCCCACCTGCGCCGCCGAGCACGGCGCCACCCGCCTTCCCGAGCAGGCCCGCGCCGACCTGGCCGCGCTGCTCGATCCCGATGCGCCCCTCCCCGTGCTCGACCGGCGCCACGCCGAGTCCCACCGGCGGCTGCTCGCGCGCTACATCCGCTACCATCTGGCCGAAGGGGCCGAGCTGCCGGCCCTGGAATTCTGGCTGGCGAGACCCTGGAAGGCGGCATGATCCTCGGGACGGCGGGCCACATCGACCACGGGAAGTCTTCCCTGGTCACCGCGCTCACCGGCCGCGCGATGGACCGGCTCGCCGAGGAGCGGCGCCGGGGCATCACCATCGATCTCAACTTCGCGCCGCTGGAGCTGGGCCCGGGCCGCGTGGCGGGCATCGTGGACGTCCCGGGGCACGAGGACTTCGTGCGCACCATGGTGGCGGGCGCGTCGGGCATCGACGTGGCACTGCTGGTCGTCGCGGCGGATGAGAGCATCATGCCCCAGACCACCGAGCACCTCGCGGTGCTGGAGCACCTGGGTGTGCCGGTCGGAATCCCCGTGGTCACCAAGGCCGACCTGGTGGACCCCGAGTGGCTGGAGCTGGTCCTGCTCGAGGTCGCGGAGCGGCTCGCCGGGTCGCCCGTAGCCTTCGGGCCGCCCATCGCGGTCTCGGCGCGAACCGGTCAGGGGCTGCCGGAGCTTCGTGAGCGCATCGCGGCGCAGACCGAGTCGGCTCGCCCGACCGGCGACCTGTTTCGGCTGCCGGTGGACCGGGCCTTTTCAGTGGCGGGAGTGGGGACGGTGGTCACCGGCACCAGCTGGTCGGGACGGGTCGAGGTGGGGGACGCGGTGGTGCTGCTGCCCGACGGCGCCGAGGGTCGGGTGCGGTCGGTCGAGATGT
>DATCWW010000021.1:0-2364 GCA_036566145.1 Gemmatimonadales bacterium | reverse complement strand
CCTCGGGGACAGGGACAGGGGCGGGTGCTGCTGGTTGCGGCGCGGGCGTCGTCGCGGCCTTGGTCTGCGCCTCGGCCCACGCGATGCCCTCGCGCCAGGTGCGGCGCACGGACGGCCGCCACGGGTCGGGGTCCTTGGAGCCGTAGCCCCACTGGCCGGCGTAGGTGCCGGTCTTGGCCTGCCCGAGTCCGGAGTATCCGCGCCAGTAGGCGGTGTACTGGTAGGCGCAGTTGGCGTCGTGGGCGCAGTCGATGACTCCGTGGCCGTGCTGGTTGTCGTCCCACAGGTCGTCGGTGCGGGTCGGGTCGTCGAGGCGGGGCCAGTACGCGGCGCCCATCTCGCGGAAGAGCCGGACCCACGCGGTGCTGACCTGCCGGACGTCGAACGCGGCGCCGAGGGAGTGGGTGTTCCCGGATGCCGCGGCGCCCCCGGTGAGCTGCACGATGTCGAGGCCGACCTTGAGGAGCCCGCGCGCCTTGCCGAGGTTCTCGGCGGCGGTGAGCCACTGGATGACGCAGTAGCAGGCGGTGAACTTGCGGCCGGTGTTCTTGTCGGTGAACGTGCCGTAGCCGGGTGTGCTCGGCGTGGGGAGTGCGGGTCCTCCGCCCATGGGCGCCTCCTGGTGGCTGGGTCAGTCGCCCGGTGGCGGCTGAGGGTCGACGGTGATCGAGGGCTCTTCCCAGACGAGCTGGTCACGCAGGTGCATCGGCACCGGTGGCGGCGGCGGCATCCGGCCGGCGTGGTACCAGCGGAACCACTCGGTGATGTACTCGACGAGCTGGTCCCGGTCCTCGCCGATCTCGACCATGTGGCCCTTGAGCATGAGGATTTGTCGGGCGTTCTCGTCGGCCTCGCGTTTCGACTGCTCCCGGTTGCGGGTGGCCTCGGTCTCGAGGATGCTGACTCGCTGGGCCAGTGCCTCGTAGGGCGGCAGGGTGGCCGTCTCGACGGTGGCCTGCGCGTTCTTCTTGGCCACGGCGTAGGACACGCCACCTGAGGCGATCGCGCCGAGGAATCCGCCGATCGCGAGTATGAGCGTGTCGTTCACCGGGGCGGCTCCTCGGGTTAGGTGTTGGGGTAGCGCTCGTCGGGGATGGCTGCGGCGAGCCAGACGAGGCCGACCATGCAGGCGTAGAGCGCTCCGGCGACCCAGCCGCGGGGGGACCCGCCGGGTTCGCCGGGGATGATGCTGACGATCCACGCCCAGATGTGGGAGACGGCCCAGAGCGCGGGGGGCAGGGCGGCGAAGGCGAGGGCGAGTCCGTCGCGGCGTGGCCCGTCGCGGTCGATGGCGGCGCCGAGGCAGCCGAGTCCGGCGGTGAGCCAGAGCGTTGCGGCGTACACGACGGGGATGTGCTGGTGGAACAGGTGCTGTCCGCGGGATGGCGTGGCCGGGCCGGTGAGCTGTGCGAAGCCCAGGATCGACCATATGACGGCGATGAGGATGAGGCCGAAGCCGTGGACGCCGAGGCGGCCGGTCATGCGTCGTGCGGCGCGGTGCAAGATGGTGGGCATTCCCGTCCTCTGCTTGGATCTGGGGTATCAGGTGCCGTTGCAGCGGCTCCTGATGTTTGGGCTCCCCTCGTCGCGGCCCAACGTGGCGAGGGGGGTCTCTCTCAATGCGGAAGGCCCGGCACCTGTTGGTGTCGGGCCTTCGGGGTTCGTGGGGTCAGGTGGTCGGGCAGCACATGTCCGTGCCTGCCTGTAGCGGTCGGGCGCAGCGGCCGCACCATGCGACGACGGGTCCACAGCGGGTCAGGTGCTCGACGGCGTAGGCCTCGACGTCCATGTCGTCGAACGAGGCGGCGTAGGTGATGGCGTGGTGCTCGACGTAGCCCGGCGCGCTCTGCTTGCCGCGACAGTATCGAAGGCTCACCTCGCCCGTGTCGGACCACCTCACGGCCACGACCCGGTCGCCGGACTTCTCCATGGCGTTGCGGGTGCGTGCGAAGCGCGTGATGACACCCTCGCGGCCGGATGGGTCGCAGATAGGGCGGGTCTTACTCACTAGACGCCCGCCGGGCGGCAGTGGGTAGCGCTTCGCCTTGGCGGGGATGGGCTCGCTCACTCCGTCACCTCTGCGTTGGCCTCGATGACGGCCTGCCCGAGTGCGCGGATGGCCTCCGGGTCGGCCTCCACGAGGGCGCGGATGGCGTCGCGCAGCACCGCCGCGAGGGTCGTGCCCTGACGTGCCGCAGCCGCCTTGCCCGCCTCCCACAGAAGGTCGTCACACCGGAAGGAATGCATCGGCGTCTTGGGCTGATTGGGCACGAGGTCAATCGTCGCAGTCTCCGCTGTCATATCGGAATTCTGACACGAAACCTTGCGGGTGTCATATCACCTGTGCCACACTCAATCTCAGCG
>DATCWW010000220.1:0-4701 GCA_036566145.1 Gemmatimonadales bacterium | reverse complement strand
GTGCGGAGCGCCAGCGCCTACCCCGGCGGCTGGCTCTCCGACCGGCTCGGTCCCAGGCTGGCGGTGGCCGCGGGCGGCGTGGTCTTTGCCATGGTCGCCGCGGCGCTGGCGCGGGAGCTCGGTGTGGCCGGCGCCATCGCGGTCTTCCTCACCCTGGGCCTGGTCGCGGGGCTGACCGAAGGGGCGGAGCGGGCCCTGGTAGCCCGCCTCGCCCCGGTGCGAACCGGACGCGGATTCGGCGTGTATCACGCCCTCACCGGGCTGGCCGCGCTTCCGGCCGGGTTTGCGTTCGGGGCGCTGTATCAGGAGCTGGGTCCGTCACAGGCGCTGCTGGCGAGTGCCATCGGCGTCGCGGCCGCGGTGGCGGCCTGGCTGGTCATCACCTCGAATCGAAACGGGGGAGGGGTGCGATGAGGGCGTGGTGGGTGGCGCTCGGTCTGGCGGCTGCGATGACTGGGAAGGCGTCGGCCCAGGTGCTGGTCCGGGTGGGTGATCCGTCCCGCGCCACCTACTCCGAGCTGCACGAGGCGCTGCGCGACAGCACCCGCGCGGCCGATTCGGTCCTCGCCGTGATGCGGGAGCGGACACCGTCCGTGCTCTGGCGACGGGTGCGCGCGGCGCTCGGCGGAGCCGCGGCGTGGAACGATGCCCCCCTCGCGCTGACCCGCCTGGCCGCGCTCCGTGACCGGGCGTACGCGGACAGCGCCGCCCGGCTCGCCCGGGCCGTCGAGGCCGGTGAGTTGCACGGGCCCCCGGCCCAGGACCCCTCCGACCTGCTGGCGCCACTGCACGCCGTCGCGCTGGAGCGGGCGCGAGCGGTGCGGGGTGATGCCGCCGTGCTGAAGGAGCTCCTGGCCAAGGTGCCCACCCGGGAGTACGGCGTGGGTGATGCCTGGGTGCTGGGCCGCATTCCCGGGAGCTCGGACTCGATCCAAGCCCGCTTTCTCGCCGCGAGCGACACCGAGCTCAAGGTCCGCTGGCTCACCCTGCTCACCTTCTCCACCGACAGCTCGGCGATTCCGCTGCTCGCACGGGTCTATGCGGCACCGGACAGCTTCGGGGTGCCGCCCCGCTACGGCGCCCGCGCCTCGGACGCGCTGCTCTGGATCGGGACCCGGCGGAGCTTGCAGGCGCTGCTCGACGCTCGCGCCCGCGCCAAGGCGGCCGGCGCCTACGCCGACCCTGACCTTTCCCGCGGCGGCTACGACTTCCTGGCCAACGACAGCTCGGCCGTCATCTCGCGGACCGGCAAATGGCTCACGGAGTGGATCCGGGAGCTGCCGGCGCGCTGACGGGCGGTGAGAGACCTGGTGCGGCACGATTCCCGCCTTCGTGACACGCGCTTCTCCCGGGCGGCTGAAGGTACCCTCGAAGGCCGCCGAGACATGGTGCCACGCGCCGTCTAGCAGCATCGCGTCGGCCCGTCTCCATACCGTCGCTTAACGAATTCGTCATAGAACAGACGCTCGGATGGTACCGGTCGCTCGGGATGGCAACGGCGCAGATGCGCGACGTACGCCTGGTAGTCCGGCATACCGGCGACCGCGCGAACAGCGGAGATGATCCGCCGCAGCATCCGGGCCCGATCACCCGGCATACGCGGTCTCCACGAATGGCGCTTCCTTCACGGTGGCCGGCTTGCGTCGCGTGAGCACCAGCACCCACTCGCGGGCCGACGCGGCCACGACGAGCAGCGTCACCACCATGAACGTGATCGCGAGGACCGCATCGAGCCGGTCGTTGAAGATGAGCCGCGCGCCGCGCGCGGGGTCCATCGCGCCGGTCGCGATCTGGTCGGCGGTCACCGCCGCGTGGGCGAGGAAGCCGAGCCGCGGATCGTCGGCGAACACCTTCTGCCACCCCGCGGTGAGCGTGACCAGCAGCACCCAGGCCAGCGGCACCAGCGTGACCCAGGCGTACCGGCCCTTGCCGCCCTTGATCAGGATGGTGGTGCCGACACAGAGCGCGACCGCGGCGAGCAGCTGGTTGCTGATGCCGAAGAGCGGCCACAGCGAGTTGATCCCGCCCAGCGGATCCATGACGCCCTGCACCAGGAAATAGCCCCACCCGGCCACCACTGCGGCCGAGGCGAGGATCGTGCTCGGGTACCACGAGGTCCGGCCCAGCGGCTCCCAGAGATGACCGACGACTTCCTGGAGCATGAAGCGGCCGACCCGGGTGCCGGTGTCCACCGTGGTGAGGATGAAGAGCGCCTCGAACATGATGGCGAAGTGATACCAGAGCGCCATCAGGCTCTGGCCGAAGGCGCCGCTCAGGATGTGGGCCATCCCGACCGCGAGCGATGGCGCCCCGCCGGCCCGGCCCAGGAGGGTCTGCTCGCCCACCTCGCGGGCGAGGCCGGTGATCTGCTCCGGCGTCAACGTGAAGCCCCAGCCCCGGATCACCTCCGCCGCCGAGGCCGCGGTGCCGCCGAGCGTGGCGAGCGGGGCGTTGATCGCGAAGTAGACGCCCGGGTCGAGCAGGGCGGCGGCGCACATGGCCATCACCGCCACGAACGACTCCATCAGCATCCCGCCGTAGCCGATGAGCCGCGCGTCGCTCTCCCGGGTCAGCATCTTGGGAGTCGTACCCGAGGCGACCAGCGCGTGGAAGCCGCTGATCGCGCCGCAGGCGATCGTGATGAAGGCGAAGGGAAAGAGCTTGCCCGCGAAGATCGGTCCCGTCCCGTCCACGAAGCGGGTGACCGCCGGCATGCGGAGCGGCGGCAGCACCAGCAGGATGCCGAAGGCCAGCAGCAGGATGGTGCCGATCTTCATGAAGGTCGAGAGGTAGTCCCGCGGGCAGAGCAGCATCCACACCGGCAGCACGCTGGCGACGAACCCGTAGCCGATCACGGCGTAGGCCAGGGTGAGGCCGGACCAGGTGAACAGCGGCGCCAGCGCGGCGGACTCCGCGACGTAGCGCCCGCCGATCAGGGAGGCGATCAGCAGCACGACCCCGGCAGCCGAGGCCTCGAGCGTGTGTCCGGGCCGCCAGACCTTCATCCAGAAGCCCATCAGCACGGCGATCGGGATGGTGCAGAGGATGGCGAACACGCCCCACGGACTGTCCTTGAGCGCGTTCACCACGACCAGCGCGAGCACGGCGAGCAGGATCACCATGATCGCGAGCACCGCCAGCATCGCGAGCACGCCGGTGACCGCGCCGGTTTCCTCCTTGGCCATCTGCCCCAGGGACTTGCCATCCCGGCGCATCGAGGCGAACAGGATGATGAAGTCCTGCACCGCGCCCGCGAACACGACGCCGAAGACGATCCAGATGGTGCCCGGCAGATAGCCGAACTGCGCGGCGAGCACCGGTCCCACCAGTGGCCCGGCCCCTGCGATCGCGGCGAAATGGTGGCCGAAGAGCACCCACCGGGTGGTCGGCACGAAGTCCCGGCCGTTGGTCAGCCGCTCCGCCGGGGTGGCCCGGCGGTCGTTGAGACCGAAGACCCGCTCGGCGAGGAAGCGGCTGTAGAAGCGGAAGCCGATGAGGTAGGTCCCGACGGCGGCGAGCACGAGCCAGGCGGCGCTGACCGTCTCGCCACGGTGCAGGGCCAGGACGCCCCAGGCGGCGGCGCCGGCGAGGGCGACGAGGAGCCACGCGAGTTTGGGGAGCATGGAGGAAATAAAGGGGAAGGGGGAAGGACGAAAGGGGAAGGCTTTCCCCTTTCGTCCTTCCCCCTTCCCCTCCCAATTGCCGCCCCGTACCTTAGCCAGTCTATGCCCTTGCCATCCTTCGGGTTCGGCCACCGACCCTCGTGGGAGTACGAGTCCCCAGAGGCCAGCGGGACGGTGCTGGAGGAGCCCCGGGCCCAGCCCGTGACGAAAGGGTGGCACGGCAAGGTCGTGATCGTGACCGGCGGCGCCACCGGGCTCGGACGCACGATCGCGATGGAGTTCGGCAAGCTCGGCTGCAGCGTCTCCTTCTGCTTCGTGAACATGCCCGGGCGCGACGTGAGCGAGCAGGCCCTGCTCACCGAGACCGCGCTCATGGCCATGGGCGTCGGCGTCCACGCCAGCCTCTGCGACGTCCGCGACCGCGACGCGGTCGAGCGCTTCGTGGCCGACACCCGCCAACGCCTCGGCGGAGTGCACTTCCTGATCAACAACGCGGGCATCGCGAGCGACGGCGCGCTCTGGCGGCTGAGCGAGGAGGCCTGGCGCGAGGTGCTGGAGACCAACGTCACCGGGGCCTTCAACTGCATCCGCGCGGTGGCGCCGGTGTTTCGGAGCCAGCACTACGGCAAGATCGTGAGCGTGAGCGCGCACCAGGCCGACCGCCCCGGTTTCGGGGTCGCCAACTACGCCGCGAGCAAGGCCGCCTTGCTCGGGCTCACCCGCGCGGCGGCGGTGGAGCTGGGGCCCGCCAATGTGAACGTGAACGCCGTGGCGCCGGGGTTCATCCGCACCGAGCGCATGGCCATGCTTCCCTCCGAGGTGATCGAGCGGGCGCAGAAGAGCTCGGTGCTCGGCCGGGTCGCCGATCCCGAGGATGTGGCCCACGTCGTCAGCTTCCTCTGCTCCGAGTCCGCCCGCCATATCACTGGTCAGACCATCGTGGTGGACGGCGGTCTGTCGCTGGAATAGACGGCCTACACCGGGCCGCGGCACCGGTTTACTTTCCCCGCCGTGACCCGCGCCCGCAGCGTCATCCTCATCGCACCGGTACTGCTCGCCTGCGCCGCCTCGGCGCAGC
>DATCWW010000206.1:0-3416 GCA_036566145.1 Gemmatimonadales bacterium | reverse complement strand
GTGCGGAGGGCGAATTCGCCGGCGCGCGCCGTGCCCCGGGCCAGCAGCAGGTGCGCCACGTTGGCGCAGGCGATGAGCAGCACCAGCGCCACCGCCCCCATCAGCGTGAGCAGCGCGGGGCGGGCGTGCTTGACGATGTCCTCCTGCAGCGGCACCGCCCGGATCCTGGTGTTGGCCGCCTGGTGCTCCGGAAACTCCTGGCGGAACTGCTTGGCGATGGCGGACATGTCGGCCTGCGCCTGGGGCCAGGTCACCCCGGGCTTGAGCCGGCCGAAGACGGAGAAGAAGGTCAGGTTCCGGGGGAGCTGCTGGCTATAGTCGAACTGAAGCGGCACCCAGAGATCGGCGTCCACGAACTCGAACGCCTCCGCGGGCAGCAGCAGGTGGAAGTCGCGGGGCAGCACGCCCACCACCTCGTAGCCCTCGCCATCCACCTGGATCGTGCGGCCCACGATCTTGGGATCGGCGCCGTAGCGGCGGCGCCAGAGCCCGTCGGTGAGCATGACGACGTGCGGGCCGTTGGTCGCTTCCTCTTCCTCGGTGAACCCGCGGCCCAGCTCGGGAGTCACTCCGAACAGGGGGAAGAAGTTGGCGGTGACCGGAGTCAGGCGGACGCGCTCGGGCTCCCCGTCACCCGTCAGGTTGCCCCGGAGCTTCACCGTCTCCGCCCCGGCCCCCGCGGCGAACCCGGCAAAGGCCCGGGTGCGCCGCTGGTAGTCGCGGAAGTCCGCCGGAGAGACCGCCGGGAGCGACTGGGCGCCCTGCCCCAGATCCACCCAGATGCTGGCCAGCCGC
The DNA here is from genome assembly GCA_036566145.1 of Gemmatimonadales bacterium. GTDB lineage: Bacteria > Gemmatimonadota > Gemmatimonadetes > Gemmatimonadales > GWC2-71-9 > CAVVWJ01. The sequence continues at coordinate 2,621 of DATCWW010000206.1, read as the reverse complement.
TCCGAGTCCCGATACGGCAGCGGCCGGAGCAGCACTGCGTTGACCACGGTGAAGATCGCGGCGGTGGCGCCGATCCCGAGCGCGAGCGTCGCCACGGCGGTGGCAGTGAACCCCGGGGTGCGCCGGAGCGCCCGTACGGCGTAGCGGAGATCGTGACCGAGCCGGATCATCATTCGCTCCGGAGCGCGTCCACCGGGTTCACCCGGGTCGCGCGAACCGCGGGAACCAGGCAGGCGAGGACCGACGCGGTCGCGAGCAGGGCGGCCACCGCGGCCAGCACTCGCGGATCGGCGGGCTGCACGCCGTAGAGCATGCCGACCAGCAAGCGGCCAAGGACGAGGGCGCCCACGAGCCCGAGCCCGATCCCCAGGCCGGCCAGCACCATTCCCTGCCCCAGCACCAGCGCGCGCACCGTGCCCGGCCGCGCACCGAGCGCGAGCCGGATGCCCAGCTCGCGGGTCCGCTGGCTCACGGCGTAGGCCATCACGCCATATACGCCCACGGCGGCGAGGAGGAGCGCCAGGCCGCCGAAGGCGAGCAGCAGGAGCATGCCGAAGCGCTGCCGTGCCACGGCGCCGGCCACCAGCTCGCCGGCGGGTGTTGGGCCGGTCACCGGCTGATCGGGATCGACCGATCGGATCGCCGCGCGGACCGCGCCGCCTACCGCCGCCAGATTGTCGTCGCTCCGGATCACCACCGACACCGGAAGCGGCGCGAAGACCGTCCAGAGGTCCGCGGTGATCTGGGCGAAGGGGACGTAGATCTCCGGCCCCTCAACCACGGTGAGGCCGCTGGACTTCACGTCCGCGATGACGCCGACGACCTCCATCCAGTCGGGATCGTCCTGCCCGTCGCCGAAGGTGAGCCGCTGGCCGATCGGGTCCTGGTTGGGCCAGGCCTTCCGCGCCAGCGCTTCGTTCACGACGGCGACGTGTGGGGCCCCCGCCCGGTCGTCGGGCGTGAGGAGCCGGCCGCGGCGGAGGGGAATGGAGAGGGCGCCGAAGTAGTCACCCGTCACCATGCGGAAGTTGGCGTACTGCTCCTTGCCCGGGGCGGCGGGCGGCGCGCCGGCGACGGTGTAGTCACCGTTCACCTGGCCGTTGCCGAGGGGCAGGTAGAAGGTGGCGCCCGCGGCGCGGGTGCCGCCCACCTGGCTCACGGCGTCCACGACCCGGGTGAGGTACTGGTCGTGCCGCGCCCGGTCGGGATACTTGCCGGGCGGGATGGTGAACTCGAAGGTGTACGCGCCCCTGGGATCGAAGCCCGGATCGATCAGCGCCAGGCGTCGTACGGTCACCACGAGCAGGGCGGCGCCGGCGAGGAGCACGAGCGCGAGCGAGACCTGTACCACCACCAGCGCGGCCCGGAACCGGCCGCCCGACCGGGCGCCGGTCACCCCGCGCCCCTCGCCTCGGAACGCGTCGGCCGGATCGCCCTGCGAGAGCGTCAGCGCCGGGAAGAGCGCGAAGCCCACGCCCACCACCACGGAGACGAGGATCGCGAACCCCAGCGTCGCGTGGTCCACGCCGATCTCGTCCAGCCGAGGGATGCCTCGCGGACGCAGCGCCACCAGCAGGTCCACGCCCCAGCTCGCGAGCAGGAGGCCGATCAACCCGCCGGCGAGGGAGAGCAGCACGCCTTCCACCAGAACCTGGCGGGCCAGCCGCCACCGACCGGCGCCCAGGGCCGAGCGCACGGCGAGCTCCCGCTGACGCACCGCGGCGCGGGCGAGAAACAGGTTGGCGACGTTGGCGCACGCGATGAGAAGCACGAAGAGCGCCGCGCCGCCGAGCAGCAGGAGCACCGGCCGGGCCGCTTTCACGGTGTCGGCCGCGAGCGGAACCGCACGCGACCCCCGTCCGCCGTTCTCGACCGGGTACTCCTTTTCCAGCGCCCGCGCCACGGCCGAGAGATCGGCCTGCGCGGCCTCGAGCGTCACCCCCGGGGCGAGCCGGCCTACCACATCGTAGCTGTGGCTGCTGCGCTGGGCCGAGCGGCCGAGGCCGTACTCCATGGGCAGCCAGGCCACGGCGTTGCCGGGATAGGTGAAGCCCGGCGGCGCCACGCCGATGACGGTGTACGGCTGTCCGCTGAGGGTGATCGTCCGGCCGATCACGCTGGGGTCCGCGCCGTAGCGGGAGCGCCAGAGTCCGTCGGAGAGCACCGCGACGGTGCCCACGCCCTGGTCCTCGCCGGCGGCGAAGCCACGGCCGAGCGCCGGCGGCACACCCAGGGTGCGGAAGAAGTCGGCGCTCACCATGGCGGTGAAGACCTGCTCCGGCTCGCCATCGCCGATCAGCGCCCGGCTGCTCGCGCGGAAGGCCAGCATGCCGCTGAACGAGTGACTCCGGGTGCGCCAGTCCACCACGTTGGGACCGGCCACCGAGCCTTCGATCGGGTCGAGACCCGGTCCGAAGGTCTCGCGGATCGCCACCAGCCGGTCCGAGTCGGGGAAGGGCAGCGGCCGGAGCAGCACCGCGTTGAGCACGGTGAAGATCGCGGTGTTCGCCCCGATGCCCAGGGCGAGCGTGAGCAGCACGATGGCGGTGAACCCCGGCGCCTTCGCCAGCGACCGGAGGACGTAGCGCAGGTCCTGCATCAGATCGCCTGTCATTCGCTCC
>DATCWW010000192.1:0-12239 GCA_036566145.1 Gemmatimonadales bacterium | reverse complement strand
GCGCGGCTCACCCTGCTGATCGCCGGGATCGCCGTGCCGGTCAACCTGGTCTTCGGTGTCTCGGCCGCGTGGTGCATCGCGAAGTTCGACTTCCGCGGCAAGAACCTGCTCATCACCCTGATCGACCTGCCGTTCGCCGTTTCGCCGGTCATCTCGGGGATGATTTTCGTGCTGCTCTTCGGCATGCACGGGTGGTTCGGCGGCTGGCTCTTCGACCACGACATCAAGATCATCTTCGCCGTCCCGGGGATGGTGCTGGCTACCACCTTCATCACCTCGCCGTTCATCGCCCGGGAGCTGATCCCGCTGATGCAGGAGCAGGGCACCGAGGAGGAAGAGGCCGCCATCGTGCTGGGTGCGGGCGGGTGGCAGACCTTCTGGCGGGTCACCCTCCCCAACATCAAGTGGGGACTTCTGTACGGCCTCATCCTCTGCAACGCGCGCGCGATGGGCGAGTTCGGCGCGGTGTCGGTGGTGTCGGGCCACATCCGGGGCGAGACCAACACCCTGCCGCTCCACGTGGAGATTCTCTACAACGAGTACGCCTTCGCCGCGAGCTTCGCGGTGGCATCGGTGCTCACCCTGCTGGCCTTCGTGACCCTGGCCCTCAAGACCCTGGTCGAGTGGCAGCAGCACCGCGCCGACGCGGAGCGCACCGAGGACGTTCCCCCAGCCGAGAGGATCGCCGCATGAGCATCCAGGTCCGCCATCTGCGCAAGGCGTTCGGCGACTTCGTCGCCCTCGATGACGTGAGCCTCGACGTGCCGGGCGGCGAGCTGGTGGCGTTGCTCGGCCCCTCCGGATCGGGCAAGACCACGCTGCTCCGCATCATCGCCGGCCTGGAGCCGGCCGATCAGGGCACGATTCACTTCCACGGCGAGGACGCGACGACCCAGCCGGTGCGCGAGCGCCAGGTCGGATTCGTCTTCCAGCACTACGCCCTGTTCCGCCACATGAGCGTCTTCGAGAACGTCGCCTTCGGCCTCCGGGTCCGGCCCCGCGCCGTGCGCCCCTCCGAGGACGAGATCCGCGACAGCGTGATGGGGCTGCTCAAGCTGGTGCAGCTCGACGTGCTGGCCCGGCGCCGGCCTTCGGAGCTGTCGGGAGGGCAGCGCCAGCGGGTGGCGCTGGCCCGCGCGCTCGCGGTCAAGCCCAAGGTGCTGCTCCTGGACGAGCCGTTCGGGGCGCTCGACGCCAAGGTGCGCAAGGAGCTCCGCCGCTGGCTCCGGCGGCTGCACGAGGAGGTGCATGTGACCAGCGTGTTCGTCACCCACGACCAGGAGGAGGCGCTCGAGGTCTCCGACCGGGTGGTGATCATGAACGAGGGCAGGGTGGAGCAGAGCGGCACGCCGGAGGAGGTCTACGAGCGGCCGGCCACGCCGTTCGTCTACGGCTTCCTGGGTGACGTCAACCTCTTTCACGGCCGCATCCACCGCGGGCGGGTGAATATCGGCCCCGGCGAACTGGAGGCACCCGACTGGGCCGAGGCACAGGATCAGGACGGTGTGGCCTACGTCCGCACGTACGACGTGGAGCTTGGACCGACCCCGGTAGGCCCCTCGTCACTCGAGGCGGTGGTCCGCCATGTCCGCGCTTTCGGACCGGTGGTGAGGGTGGAGCTGGATCTTCTGCCGGGGGGAACCACGGTGGAGGTGCACCTGTCGCGCGACCGATTCGACCCGGCGACCCACGTCAAGGGCGGCCGGGTATTCCTCTCGCCGACCCAGGTGCGGGTCTTCGCGCGGCCGATGTGACAGCGGACGCCCCGGGAGGGGGGACGGCGTCCGATGGGTTGCCAGCCTCGGACGCGTCCTGCGAGCCCCGATGCATCGTTCGAGTTACTTGGTGCCGATGAGGCGAATACCGAGGAAGGCGCGACCTATCGTGCGCGAGAGGACTTGCCGAGGGGTCCACGGCAGGAGTTCCAACGCCTTCTCGCCGGCAATTACCGGTGCGACCGGGACCGGCACAAAGGCGCCGCGACGGCCAACCAATACCTGGACCTTCCGAAAACCCACTTCGCGGAAGAGCCGAGTCAGCTCCCCGACCGTGTATTCCTTCAGGTGAAATCCCGTCGCCTCTGAGCCGAAGTGCTGCGACACGTCGTGGGGACCGTTGAGCCGGTTGGGGGTGATGCAGATGTACACCCCCCCTGGCCGGAGGGCTCGACAGATGCCCTGGAGCTGCTCCCGTGCATCGTCGGGGTGGAGGTGCTCCATGAGCTGGTTGCTATACGCGACGTCCACACTGTCGGGGGGCAGCGGGACGCTGCTGCCGTCCGAGAGAATCAGCTTGAAGTTGGACGGGAGCGAAAGCTGCTCGGTGATCTTCTGGGATACGTCGAGGCCATACACCTGGCGGATGCCTGGCGCCACGGCCATCGACAGCGCGCAGTCGCCGGGTCCGACCTCGAGCAACGCGCTGTCGGGCCGCAAGTACCGGCGCAGAATCTGTAGCTGGGGACGCAAGGCCGCGCGGGTCAGCTCGGGCGACGACTTCCGCGTCAGCTGGGGATGATGCGGCACCCGTTGATACAGCTCGTCGTAGACCTCGCCGTACAGGGTGCGGCGCTCCTCCCGGGTGGAGTGCCGCAGGCGATCTGCCAGCTCCCGCTCGACCTCGTAGTGCTGGCGCAACAGCTCCGGAGGCCTTTCATCGACGCGACGGAGGATGGAAAGCATGTCGGCTCCGGTGTCCTGTGGAAAGTTGATCGGCCTGGGTTCCAGACTTTTTGGTGCAGCTGCCCGTTGGCCTCGATCGGGTCTGGTCGCGGCCAAATCTATTACTTCGGCCCGAGCGGATCCAGGGCGGCCGAGCCTGGTGGGGCCGCGCCGACCGAGCCCGGTGCCGTTTCAGAATTGATTGTGGTACTTTGCCTTACGCCGATACACCGAAGCCGCCGCGGCGGTCCTTCCGGAGCCGGGGAGATCCTGAGGCGGGGCATGGATCGTGCTGGATACGGACCCGCTCAATCGCCCCTTCCCAGCATTGTCGCGTGGAGACCGGTAGATGCTTCCCAACTTCATCGTCATCGGCGCGGCCAAGGCCGGCACGACGTCGCTGCACTGGTACCTGGCGGAGCATCCCCAGGTATTCGTCACACCGGCGAAGGACCCGAGCTTCTTCGCCTATGGCGTGGATGCCGAGGGGCGGCTGCTCTGGGGCGAGCCGGAGTTTCACAGGTTCCCGGTGCGGACGGAGGACGAATACGAAAGCCTGTTCGCGGGCGCAGGCGATGCCCCGGCGGTCGGGGAAGTGTCGACCATGTATCTCGAATGCCCTCAATCGGCTGCTCGCATCTGCAAGCTGCTGCCCGCCGCACGGATCATCTGCAGCATCCGCCACCCGGTCGATCGAGCGTACTCCGACTATGTGATGTACCTGCGGCATAGAGGCCGGCGCTTTGACCCCGCCCGCGACCTGACCGCCACCGCCGAATGGGCTCGCCCCGACTCCCGGTGGATGCGAATCGGCCGATATCACGAGCAGTTGTCGCGATATTTCGACGCCTTTCCTCGGCATCAGATACGCGTCCTGTTGTTCGAAGATCTGAAGCGGAACCCGCTGCAGTACACGCAGGACTTGTATCAGTTCCTGAACGTGGACCCGCACTTCACGCCCGACTACGCCATCCCTCACGCGCCCGGTGGTATCCCGGCGAGCACGCTGCTCGAGAGGTTCTTCGTGCGTGGCGGCAAGTCAGCGGTCAGGCCCTGGGTGCCCAAACCGGCCGCGAACTGGCTGCGCCGGCTCCGGATCCGGACCTTCCGGCCTACCCACCCGCTCCCCAAGGAGCTGAGGAAGGACCTGACCCGTTATTTCGAGGATGACATCGAGAAGACCACCGAGCTCATCGGTCGGAGCCTGGGCCACTGGCTCTAGCCTCCGCGGCCCGGTTGTCGAACAGCCTGACCGCGAGCCTCGCCTTCAACGGCAGGGGCGGGCGGGCCCGACCCGAGGGCTGGATGGCTTGCTGACCCCTGAGTTTGCCCTCGTGCTCACCGCCGATGGTGTGCTGCGGGTGCGGTGTCAGCACGGCCTCGTCCCAGGGCAGCCCCAGATGGGCGAGGATCTCGGAAAGTACGGTTCTGGGCTCCCGCGTCAGCCGCTCGTAACCAATCCGCGGCACCTCGAGACCCGCCCGTTCGAGCCGGCGGACCAGCTGGCCCACTTGTCGCTGGGCCAGCCGCCAGGAAATCCCCGTCCTGACCGCAGACCGGCCGTGCCGCATCTGCGAGCGCACCACGTCCTCCAATCCCCGCGTCAGCCAGACGAACGTGAGATCGACGACACCGGACTTCCAGAGCCACCAGGCCCGCGGAGCGCCCTTCGAAGTGTCTACGGCGAGTTGCGCCCCGGCCTCGTCGATGGTAGCGCGATAGAGGGACGTCGCGGCGTCGGCCCAGCGCGGCAGCTCGTCACTGGGCTCTGGAAGCCAGGGGGCATAACGGCGCCACCCCATCCGCGGCGAGAGCGTCGTTCCGTCGTCGGCCAGCGCCGCGATGGAGCCCAGCCGTCGCGCCACGCCCACCCAGTAGGGGCATTGGTCGAGCGGAAGAAAGCAGCCGCAGGCCCGGGGCGGGATGTACGTAGGTCCTGGCACGAAGGTCGGCAGCGTCGAGATCTCGCCGAGGTTGACGAGATCGGGGTGCTGCCCGAGCGCCATGCCGAGCACCGTCGAGCCGGAGCGGCCGTAGCCGAGAACGTACAGGACACGTGGTTTCATCCGACCCATGACCATGGTTCGAGGAGGCTGCGACCGCTACTTTCCACCCACATGACCCTGCCCCCTTGATCATCATCGACGCGCTGCAGAGGTGGAGGACATCCATCGCCTCGTCGGGGTGGACGACGGCTTCGCGCCGGGCCTTGACAGGCCCTCACCCCATCGGTGGCTGCCGGCGAGCAGGTTGGTCGAACGCCTGCTCATTGACCGGACGGTCGGGTCGTCACCAAGCCCGAAACACCTCCCACGATCTCCGCCCCGAGGCGGCGAGGCCGACTCTCGCCGCTCCCGCACGCGACGCGCTCGATGTCTGATGCTGACGAGGGCTGGGTGCCCGGGTCCCCGGCGAAGAAGTGTGGCTGTTTCCAGTGGACATGCAGACGTCAGGTGGACCGGCCCTTCGTCGGTCTGGGTGTAGCGGGGTCGCCACAGGCGCTGTTGGCCGCCCTGCGACCGGACCCTGCTTGGGCCTAGCGCGCCCGAGGGCGTGGTAGATTGCCCATGCCCCAAGTGTCTGTCAAGCTGGGAACTTACGGCATGTTTCGTGCAAATTCGGCTGGACTTGTGTCGTCGAACCCCACCGGGAGTGGCCCATCCGCCGATGAACCCGATCACCAAACCCATCATCTTGGTCGGCACCGGCCGTTGTGGCTCGACGGTATTTCACCGAATTCTCGCCACCCATCCCCAGGCGATGTGGCTGTCGGGATTCGCCTACCAGTTTCCCACCCGACCGGGCATCAATCGCCGCGCCGTCGAGGCCATGGGCAACCCGCTGCTGCGGCGGGTGTTCGGCGGTCGAGTCCGGGCCAACGAGCATTACCGCTTCTGGGACCAGTACACCTATGGGTGCTTCTCGGAGCCGTGCCGGGATCTAGTGCGTGGCGACGTGACGGCACGCATGAAGAAGGAGGTGCTGGCGGCGTTCGGCTCAATGCTCACGACCCGGCGAAATCGGCTGCTGGTCAAGATCACCGGCTGGCCCCGCATCGGCTTCCTCGACGAGATCTTCGAAGACGCGAAGTTCGTGCATATCCTGCGGGATGGCCGGTCGGTCGCGAGCTCGCTCCTGCATGTCGGGTTCTGGGCCGGCTGGTACGGCCCCCAAGGCTGGCGCGCCGGACGCCTTTCTCCCGAGGACCAGGCCACCTGGGAGGCCTACGACCGGTCCTTCGTGGCACTCGCGGGGCTCGAGTGGCGGATTCAGATGCGCGCCATCGAGGCGGCGCGGCGGCAGCTCGACCCTGCCCGGTTTCTCGAGATCAGGTACGAAAGCTTCTGCGAGCAGCCTATCGAGACCTACCGGCGGGTGCTGGACTTCGCCGAGCTGCCGTGGTCGCGAGCGTTTGAGCGTGAGATCCAGGCGGCCTCCATCCGCAGCCAGCGTGACCGCTGGCGAGCCGATCTGACCCCGGCGCAGCAGGCGGTGCTTGACGAGCTGCTGGCCGACGACCTGCGCCGGTACGGGTACGATTCGGAGCATCGATCGGTGCCGGCCCGGGAGCCCGCCGCTCACTAGCATGTCGCACAAACCCGAAGCAGCGGTGACCGGGAGGCGCGGCCTGGCCCGGCAGGCCGTGGGCAACATGGCCTGGGTGGCCTGGGGCAGCGCGACCGTATCGCTGCTTCGGGTTCTCGTGCTGGTAATCCTGACTCGACTGCTGGCGCCGGCGGACTTCGGCCTGGTCAGCGCAGCCCTCGTCGTCATCTCTTTCTCGCTCAACTTCGCCCAGCTGGGTCTGGGGCCGGCGCTGGTCCAGCGCCCCGACCTGCAGCCCAGGCACGTGAGCACCGCGTTCTACGCCTCGATCGCCTTCGGGGTCCTGGTCGCGGCGATCGTCTGGCTCTCGGCGCCGCTGATCGCCCAGTTCTTCCGGATGGAGCATCTGACGCCCGTCGTGCGGGTGCTGGCGCTGGTGTTCCCGATCAGCGGGCTCGGGACGGTGCCTGACAGCCTGCTGCAGCGCGACCTCCGCTTTCGCGTCCTGGCCAATCGCGAGATCTGGGCGTACGCCATCGGATATGGCGTGGTAGGGGTGGGCCTGGCCTTGCTGGGCTGGGGCGTCTGGGCCCTGGCGCTGGCCCAGCTTACCCAGGTCCTGGTCCGTACCGTCATTCTGCTGCGACTCTCCCCCAGCCTGAGCCCGGCCCGTCCGACCTGGCGCAGCTTCGTCGAGCTGATGGACTACGGGGCGGGGCAGAGCATGACGAGAGTCGGAAACATCCTGGCGAATCAAGGCGACAACCTCGTGGTCGGCCGCTGGCTCGGAGCGGTTCCGCTGGGCACCTACAGTCGAGCCTACCAGCTGATGGCGGTGCCGGCTGGGCTGCTGGGCGACGTGCTCGACAAGGTGCTCTTTCCGACCATGGCGAAGGTGCAGGACGATCCCCGCCGTCTGGCCGCGGCCTTCCTCCGGGGCACGGCGCTGCTCGCGCTGGTGACCCTGCCGGTGAGTGTGGTCGCGGCCGTGCTCGCGCCCGAGCTCGTGGTCGTCACGTTCGGCAGCCGGTGGGCCGGCCTGACGGCACCGTTCCAGGTGCTCGCGCTGGGCATGATGTTCCGGACCTGCTATCGGATGAGCGACTCGCTGTCGCGGGCCACGGGCAGGGTCTACCGCCGCGCCTGGCGCCAGGCGCTGTTCGCGCTGCTCGTCCTGCTCGGGTCGCTGGCGGGACAGACGCGGGGCATCGTCGGCGTCGCGACCGGCGTACTGGTCGCGTTCTTCCTGAACTACGTGTCGATGGCCCAGTTGAGCCTGAAGATCACGGAGGTCTCCTGGGGCCGCTTCTTCCAGGTGCAGCTGCCGGCGGTCCGATCGAGCGTGGCGATCGGCGGGGTCACCCTGGCGACGATGGTGGGGATGCGACATTCGGGGCTGCCTCCCGTCGTCGGGCTCGCGGTAGGCGGGCTCGCGGCGGTGAGTGTCGGGCTCCTCGCTGCGTGGGTCGCGCCGACGTTCGCGTTGGGCCACGACGGGGTCTACGCCCGGAACATGCTGCTCGGCATGCTGCCGGCGTTGAGGAAGCGCTTCGCGCCGGGAAGGGCGTCGTGAGCCAAGGGCGGATCGCCTTCTTTCTCCCCTCGGTGCGTGGCGGGGGCGCGCAGCGGGTAATCGTCAATCTGGTGCAGGGGATCGTGCAGCGGGGCGACCCGGTGGACGTGGTGCTCGCCATGGCGGACGGCGTATTCATGGACCAGTTGCCGCCGCAAGTGCGGGTGGTGGACCTCGGTGCCCGCCGCCTGATCGGCGGCCTGATCCCGCTGATCCGATACCTGCGTCGCGAGCGACCCCGGGTGCTGGTCTCCTCGATGAGTCACGCCAACATGGTCGCGCTGTGGGCCGCCAAGCTGGCGGGGCGCTCCACGCCGGTGATGGTGACGGTGCACAACACCATGTCCGAGTCCACCGGATCGGACGGCGGGCTGGAGCACCGGTTGCTGCGGACGTTCTATCCCTGGGCGACCTGGATCGTCGCCGTCTCGCGCGGTGCCGCCGACGACCTGGCCCGTACCACCGGCCTCGCGCGCTCCCGGATCGAGGTGATCTACAACCCCGTGATCACCCCGGCCATCCTGGCGCAGGCTGGCCGGGAGCCGGCCCACCCGTGGTTCGCGTTGGGCCAGCCGCCGGTCATTCTGGGCGTGGGGCGGCTCACCCGGCAGAAGGATTTTCTCACCCTGGTCCGCGCCTTCGGCGAGCTGCGCCGTCGGCACCGAGCGCGGCTGGTTATCCTTGGAGAGGGCGAAGACCGGCCGGCGCTGGAGTCCCTGGTGGCCGAGCTCGGCCTGGGGGACGACGTGGCGTTGCCCGGATTTCTCGACCACGCGCCCGCCTACATGGCACGGTCGGCGCTGTTCGTCCTCTCCTCCGCCTGGGAGGGCCTCCCGACCGTGTTGATCGAAGCGCTGGCGGTCGGCACTCCGGTCGTCTCCACCGACTGTCGCAGCGGCCCGCGGGAGATCCTCCAGGATGGCCGCCTGGGGGCGCTGGTTCCGGTAGGGGACGCGCCCGCGCTCGCCCGCGCGATGCAGCGCGCCCTGGAGTGCCCGGAGCGCCGGCTCCCGCCCGACGCGCTGACCGCCTTCACCCTGGACGCGGCGGTGGACCACTACCTTCGTCTGATCGAGAGCGCCTGAATGACGTCCATCGCCTATGCCGCGCTCTGGCTCTTCGTCTTCGTGCTCCCCTGGGAGGGTGTGATCCGCATCGGCGGCATGGCCATCGCGAGCCGGGGCACCGGCGTGCTGGCGATGGGCTGCACGGTGTTCGCCGTCCTGTTGTCGGCCCGCATCCGCCGGCTTCAGCTGCTGCACATCGCCGCGCTGCTGTTCGTGCTGACCGCCGGGGTCGAGCTGTTCGTCTACCACGCCGACGACCGCCTGCCGGACAAGTACTACACCTACCTGCAGCTCTTCCTCGTGCTGTGGATGATCTGGGAGCTCTGCCGCTCGCGGGAGCGAGTGCACCGACTCTTCCTGGCATTCGTGCTCGGCTGCATGGTCTCGTCGTTCATGACCGTGCTGGTCTTCCACAGCACGGGCGGTGCTCTCAGGCGCTTCGCCGCCGGCGGGATCGATCCCAACGACCTGGCCATGACGCTGGCCCTCGGCCTGCCGATGGCCTGGTATCTGGCGAACACGTACCACAGGCCGCTGATGATCTGGATCTGCCGGGCCTATCTGGCGGTCGGGGTGCTCGCGATCGGGTTGACGGGCTCCCGCGGGGGGTTGCTGACGACCGTCGTGGCGCTCACCATCGTACCCCTCACGATGACCCGCCTCTCGCCCAAGCGGATGGTCGCCATGGTGAGCATGCTGTTCCTGGCGGGCGCGCTGGCGGTGGCGTACGTCCCGGAGCAGATCGTCGAGCGCCTCGCGACGACCTCGACCGAGGTCGAGGACCTGAGAGGGGGCGGGCGGATCAAGATGTGGAGGGCCGGCATCCACGCCTTCCCCATGCATCCGATCCTGGGATACGGCACCTCCGGCTTCATCCGGGCCGTCACCCCCGAACTGGGCCCGGGGGCGCTGGTGGCCCACAATTCCTTCATCTCGCTGCTGGTGGAGCAGGGGGTCATCGGACTGACCCTGTACCTGCTCATGTTCCTCGCGGTCTACCGAGGGGTACGGCGACTCCCCCGGCTGGAGCGGCGTTTCGGTCTCGTGCTCCTCGGCACGCTCGTGATGGCGATGACGCCACTCACGTGGGAAGATCAGAAGTCTGCCTGGTTCGTGCTGGGGACGCTCGTGGCGTTCGCTTGCGCTCGCCGGGAGGCGGCCGCCGAGCGCCCGACGGGCCGCGTGCGCCCCGGACCGCCGCTCGTGGGCGGGCCGATCACCCGGCGGCCGGTCGGCCCGGCGGCCCCGGCGGGTGAGACCGCGTGACGCCGCGCGTCAGCGTGGTGACGACGGTCTACAACGGTGAGCCCTACTTCGATCGCGCGGTCCCCGGTATTCTGGCCCAGTCCTTCGAGGACTTCGAATTCATCCTGGTCGACGACGGCTCGACCGACCAGACGCTCCCCCGACTACAGGAGCTGGCCCGGCAGGACCCTCGCATCCGGGTCTTCGCCCCCGGGCGCCTGGGCGCGGCGCGGGCGTACAACTACGGCGTGGAGCGGGCCAGCGGCGAATACGTCGCCCGCCAGGACTTCGACGACCGAAGCTATCCGGATCGCCTCCGGCTCCAGGTTGCGCTGCTGGACGCGCGGCCCCAGGTCGGGATCGTGGGGGGCGCGTACCTGCTGGTGGACGAGCGGCGGGGCGAGCGCTATGTCCGGATGCCGCCGACGGACCACGCGGCACTCCGCGCCGCGATGGCACGCTACGTTCCGATCGCCCACACGGTCGCCACCTTCCGGCGCCAGGCCTGGGTCGACGCGGGGGGCTATCCCCTGGTCGAGAACCTGATCGATCTCCGGTTCTACCTCCGGGTCGCCAAGCTGGGCTGGCAGTTCGCCAACGTGCCGGAGGTGGTGGGCGAGCACTATGTGCACGACACCAGCTGGTTCCACCAGCGGCACCGCTATGTGGAGCGGCAGCGCGACCTGGCGCGGGTGCAGGCGCAGAGCATCCGCGAGCTCGGATTGTCCCGCTGGATGTACGTCTACGCGCTCGGGCGCCACGTCTACGCCTACGTTCCGCCGGGCTGGAAACGCGTGCTGCGGCGCGGGGCGGGGCAGTCGCGGGAACGCGACCAGTGAGGATCCTCCTCCTCTCGACCAGCATGGGCATGGGCGGCGCCGACCAGCAGCTGCTCACGGCGGCGACCGGACTTCGCGACCGGGGACATGAGGTGCGCATCGTCTCGCTCACCCCGCTGGGCGAGATGGGGGCGCGGGCGCGGGCGGCCGGCCTCGCGACCGAGTCGCTGGAGATGCAGCGCGGTATCGCCGATCCGCGCGGGCTCACGCGGCTGGTGCGTCTCGTGCGCGCCTGGCGGCCCGCCGTGCTGCACAGCCACATGCTCCACGCGAACCTCATGGCACGCGCGGTCCGGCTGTTCGCGCCGGTTCCGGCGGTCGTCTCCACCATCCACAACATCTACGAGGGCGGCCGGCTCCGGATGCTGGGCTACCGGCTGACCAATGGGCTGGTGGACCACGTCACCATCATCAGCCAGGCCGCGGCCGATCGATTCGTGCGCGAGGGCATCGTGCCTGCCTCCCTGCTCGAGGTCGTGCCGAACGGAGTGGACACCGACCGCTACCGGTCCGTGCCGCCAGGCGCCCGGGAGCGACTGCGGCAGAGCCTCGGCCTCGGCGCCGAGTTCGCCTGGCTGGCGGTGGGACGCTTCGAAGCCGCCAAGGACTATCCCAACATGCTCCGCGCGTTCGCACGGGTGCGGAAGGAGCAGCTGGGGGCGGTGCTGCTGCTGGTCGGTCGCGGGTCGCTTCAGGCGGAGACCGAGGCGCTGGCCGCGACGCTGGGGCTGGAGGGCGGGGTCCGGTTCGTGGGCACCCGCGAGGACGTGCCGGAGTTCATGACGGTGGCGGACGGCTACGTAATGTCATCCGCCTGGGAGGGCATGCCGATGGTGTTGCTCGAGGCCGCGGCGGCGGGCCTCCCCATCGTGGCGACCCGGGTGGGAGGGAATCAGGAGGTGATTCGGGATGGGGCCACCGGGTTCCTGGTACCGCCGGGCGACGACGGCGCGCTCGGTGCCGCCATGCTCCGCCTCATGGCGCTGCCCGAGACCGAGCGCCGGGCCATGGGTGCCCGCGGCCACGATCACGTGCGCCAGCACTACGGGCTCGGACGGGTGGTGGACCGCTACGAGGCCGTCTACCGCGAAGTGCTCCGGCGCAAGGGCGCCGCCCCCGCGGACGCGGCCTGAGCTAGGACCCCGCTGCCCTTGCCGGTGGGCAGCGGTAGATCTGCAGGTATTGCTGGCGCAGATCCACCCGCCCGCGACCGATCGTGTTCTGGAGCTGGCACCTGGTGTACATCCAGTGGCGCAAGCCGCCCTCCTTGAGGGTGGCCCGGAAGGCGTGCGACGCCGCCGGCGCCACC
>DATCWW010000145.1:0-9614 GCA_036566145.1 Gemmatimonadales bacterium | reverse complement strand
GCGGGTTGCCAGCGGCGGAGCGCGGGGCCTCGGAGGCGCCCAGCCAATCCGGCGGCGCCGATGCCCGCCCAGAGCCCCCAGACGATGAAGCTCACCACGAAGAAGTAATCCCGCTCCCGAACCTCATGGTCGTCGGGCTTGGGCCAGAGGTGGTAGGCGAGACTGTAGCCCGGCCGGAAGTTCATGTAGACGACCAGCCCGAGGCCGGTCACCAGGAAGAGCCCGAGCAGGAGCCAGGCGGCGGCCCGGTCGCTCCGCCACTGGGCGCGAAGGCCCCGCAGTCCCAGCCCGACGAAGAGAACCGTCACCACCGTCCGGATCCCGTCGGCGAGCGATCGCGCCCACTGCCAGTCGAAGTACTGGAAGTAGTTGAGCAGCTGCCACCCGAGCAGGTACAGGGTACGGCCGGGATTGCCGGGGCCGTGCGGTACCGTGGGGTCGTCGAGGGGCGTTCGCGGCGGGTATTGCGCCCGCCGGATCACGGCGAGCAGGGCGTCGAAGGTGGCCGGCGCCGCTTCGTTGATCACCGGGTGCTGAGCCGCCCGCAGGTACATGAACAGATAGGGCGTCACCCCCACCGCGGCGATGAGAAGCGCGGCCAGGGCGAATGCGCCGGCGCCGCCCATCCCGGCATAGACGGCGGCGGCGATGAAGCACGATCCGCCGAGCGCGATGAGCTCCGTGCTCCCCAGACCGGTGCCGATCAACAGCGCCCAGACCCCGGCCACGACGGCGACCTGGCTCCACTCCAGGCGACGGCGCCATGCTTCCGGCGCGGGGTCTCGGAGGAGGGTGACGACGAGGAACGCGACGATGCCCGGTCCGGCCAGCAGCGCCAGCAGATGATTGCCGATGCTGGCGCCGGCCAGGTATACGACCAGGAGCAGCACGCGCCCGGCCCGCTCCTCGGCCCGGCGGCGGCGCCAGACCAGCGCCAGCCAGGAGACCGCCGCGATGGTGAACGTCGCCACCGCGTAGACCTCGGTCTCGTTGGAGTTCTGCCAGTTGGTGAAGGTGAAGCCGCCGATCAGCGCCGCGAGGGCCGCGGCCGCGAGCCGACCGGAGACGTCCCCCGGTTCCTCCGGGTCGGGCCGGCCGAGCGACTCGTGGACCACGAGGAAAAAGAACGCCGCGCCGGCGGCGCTGAAGATGGCGCTGAGCAGATTGGTCCGGACCGCGTACTCGCCCAGCGGCACGAGCAGCGCCCAGACGTGCGCGATCAGAACGAAGAGGGGCGTCCCGGGCGGATGGGGGATGCCCAGCGTCCTCGTGGCGGCGATGAACTCGCCGGCGTCCCAGAAGGTGACCGTCGGCGCGAGCGTGATCGCATAGACGGCGAGGACCGCGGCGAACACCGCCAGCGCGGCCCGATACGGCGGAGCAGCGGTTTTCAGATCGCCACCTGTTCGACCACCGCTTCGGGAGCGGCGGGGCCGCCCAGCAGCGTTCGCACCTGCTCGGGACTCAGGTTGCGCTCCAGTCGTCCACGCCGAGCGGCCGAGACGGTCGAGGTCTCCTCCGAGACCACGAGGACCACCGCGTCGGTCTCTTCGGACAGCCCCAGCGCCGCCCGGTGGCGGGTACCCAGGCCGCGGTCGAGACGGGCGGACTGGGTGAGCGGCAGGATGCACCCCGCGGCCACGATCTGGTCGCCTCGCACCACCACGGCGCCGTCGTGGAGCGGGGAGTAGGGGCTGAAGATCGCGGCGAGCAGCTCGGCCGACACGGTCGCCTGGAGCGCCTTGCCCGACTCGACGTACTCGTCCAGCCGGGCGCCCTGCTCCACCGCCACGATGGCTCCCACCCGCGCCGCGCTGAGCCGCGCGAGCGCCTCGGCGATCTCCCCCGCGGCCGCCGAGCTGCCCGGGACCGCGAACCAGCGGAAGACTCGGGTCTGTCCCAGCCGGGCCAGGGCCTGCCGCAGCTCGGGCTGGAACACCACCAGCGCCGCGAAGGGCGCGTAGGTGAAGCCGAGGCCGAGCAGGAAGGGGATCATGGTGAGCTGGAGCAGGAGCGCCGCGATGTAAATGCCGACGAGGGCCAGCAACCCGAAGACGATCTGGAGCGCACGGGTGCCGACCAGGAACCGGAGCACCCGGTAGAGCACGACGGCGACGAGCAGAATCTCGATCAGGTCGCGCCAGTGCGGCACCGGAAGAGGCAGCTGCTCCAGCGGCATCAGGCCGCTCCCACGGCGCGGGTCAGGGCCAGGGCCTCGCGCGCCGCCGCGACGGCGTGGACCCGGAAGATCCGCGCTCCCCGCTCCCAGGCCAGCGCGCAGGCCACCGCCGTCGCCCGGTCGCGCTGATCGAGGGGAGCGTCGGTGAGCGCCCCGAGGAACCGCTTGCGGGAGGGGCCGACCAGCACCGGTCGGCCGAGGGCCTCGAGCGCCGCGAGCTGATCGAACAGCTCGACGTTCTGTTCCACGGTCTTGGAGAAGCCGAGGCCGGGGTCCAGCACGATCCGCTCGGCAGCCACGCCGCCGGCAGCTGCCGCCGCCATGGCCGCCCGCAGCTCGGACACGACCTCCGCGACCACCCCGCGGGGATACTGCGCGTGCCGATAGGACGCGAGCTCCAGGATGCTTCCTCGCGAATGCATCAGCGCCACCCCCGCGCCCGCGGCCGCCGCGACCGAGGCCATCGCGGGATCGAGCCGGAAGGCGGAGACATCGTTCACGATGGCCGCGCCATGCTCGAGCGCGGCCCGGGCGACCTCGGACTTCACCGTATCGATCGAGATCGGCAGGTCGGAATGCGCCCGCACCAGGGCGTCGATCACGGGAACGACCCGCGCCAGCTCCTCCGCGGCGGGCACGTCTGACTCGCGGCCGGGACGGGTAGACTCGCCGCCCACATCCACGATGCCGGCTCCCTCCTCGAGCAGCACCTCCGCCTGGGCCAGGGCGGCGTCGGGGCCGCGGTAGCGACCGCCGTCGCTGAAGCTGTCGGGAGTGACATTGAGGATGCCCATGAGGACCGGACCGTCGAGCGAGACCGGGCCGCGGGCGGTGAGCCAGGGTCCTGCCGGATCGGGCGGAAGCGCGAGGCCGACCTGAACGGCGGTCTCGGCGAGCACCTCGGGCACGGTCCAGGGGCGCGCGAAGGCGCTGAGGCGGGATCGGCTGCCCGCGAGCAAGGCCCAGTCGTCGCCGGTCACGACCTCGAGGCCGAGGGACCCGCCGACCCTGACCAGCGCCTCGAGGGCGTCCTGGCTCAGGCCGGTCAGGTGAAGGGCGAGAGGATGAATGCCGCGGGCGGCGTCGCTCGCGCGGCCGTCCGCCCACCCGTGCCCGCGCAGCGCGTCGCGCACGCCGCGGGTCGAGTGGAGCGCGACCGGCGAGACATTCACGCGCCGGCTGGTTCGGCCGGCGGCGCTCCCAGAATCGGCGCCCGGGCCGGAGTGACGCCGGGCTTGGCGGAAGGCGACGGGGTGGCCGCCGGCGAATCCGGCGGATTGCGCGGCGGGAGGGGCAAATCCTTCACCAAGCGATCGAGGTCTTCCCGGTCGATCGTCTCCCGCTCGAGCAGCGCGGCGGCAATCCGATCGAGCAGCTCGCGGTTGGCGGTGAGAATCTCGGTGGCGCGCGCGTAGGCCTCGTCGATGAGGCGCTTGACCTCGTCGTCCACCATCTGGGCGGTGCGCTCGGAGATCTCCCGCCGCTGGGCGAATTCGCGGCCCAGGAAGATCTCCTGCTCCTTGTCACCCACCGCCAGCGGTCCGATCAGCTCGCTCATCCCGAACTGCGTGACCATGCGCCGGGCGAGCGCGGTGGCCCGTTCGATGTCGTTCCCCGCCCCGGTGGTGATTTTGTCGGCCCCGAAGACGATCTCTTCCGCCACCCGGCCGCCGAAGAACATGGCCAGGCTGCCGATGAGCCAGTCCTTGGTGTAGTTGTGCCGGTCCACCTCGGGGAGCGAGGCGGTGAGGCCGAGGGCCCGGCCGCGGGGCACGATGGTGACTTTGTGGATCGGATCGCTGCCAGGGATCTTGATGGCGACGATCGCGTGGCCCGCCTCGTGGTAGGCGGTGAGCTTTCGCTCCGCCTCGGTCAGGACCAGGCTTCGCCGCTCGACGCCTAACATCACCTTATCCTTGGCGTCCTCGAAATCCTGCATGTCCACCAGTGTCTTGTTGCGCCGGGCGGCGAGCACCGCCGCCTCGTTCACCAGGTTGGCCAGGTCCGCGCCCGCCATCCCCGGCGTTCCCTTGGCGATCGTTTCCAGCCGCACGTCGGAGCCGAGGGGGATCTTGCGGGTGTGGACCCGAAGGATCCCCTCCCGTCCCCGCACGTCCGGCGAGTCCACCACGATCTGGCGGTCGAACCGGCCGGGCCGGAGCAGCGCCGGATCGAGCACGTCCGGCCGGTTGGTCGCGGCGATCAGGATGACGCCGTCGTTGGACTCGAAGCCGTCCATCTCGACCAGAAGCTGGTTGAGGGTCTGCTCCCGCTCGTCGTGCCCGCCGCCGAGCCCGGCACCCCGATGCCGACCGACCGCGTCGATCTCGTCGATGAAGATGATGCACGGCGCGTGACTCTTCCCCTGCTCGAAGAGATCGCGCACCCGGCTCGCCCCGACGCCGACGAACATTTCGACGAAGTCCGAGCCGGACATGGAGAAGAACGGCCGTCCCGCTTCGCCCGCCACGGCCTTCGCCAGCAGCGTCTTGCCGGTGCCCGGCGGCCCCACCAGCAGCGCGCCTTTGGGCAGCCGCCCGCCCAGCCGAGTGAACTTCTGCGGATCCTTGAGGAACTCGATGATCTCCTGCAGCTCGACCTTGGCCTCGTCGGCGCCGGCGACGTCGGCGAAGGTGACCTTCGGAGTGTCGCCGGCGAGGAGCTTGGCCTTGGACTTTCCGAAGGCGAAGGCCCGGCTGCCGCCGGCCTGGAGCTGGCGCAGGAGGAAGAACCAGAGCCCGAGGATCACGATCCAGGGCAGCGCCGCGATGATGATCGCGGTGATGCCACCCTTCGGCTCCTTGGCCAGGATGGGCACGCCGGCGTCGTCGAGACGCTTCACGAAGGCCTCGCTGTTCGCCACCGGCAGCAGCACGGTGAAGCTCTTGGCGGTCCGCCCGTCCTGGGTGACCGGCGTCCGGAAGTCGCCTTCCAGGCGCTTGCCGTCGAAGATCTCGACCTGGGCGACGTTGCCCTGATCCAGCTGGCGGCTGAATTCGGTGTAGCTGAACTCCTGGGTCGGATTGCGCTGCCGGCTCATCATCTGGAACAGCGCCAGCGCCAGCAGCCCCACGAGCAGCCAGAGGGCGAGGTTCTTGCTCAGGTTGCCCCAGTTGGTGCGCGGGGGCCGGGAGGGGAGTCGGTCTGCCATTTATTCCAAGTCCGCGATGAACGGGAGATGCCGATAGTTCTCGGCGTGATCCAGGCCGTAGCCGACCAGGAACGCCGGAGGCGCCCGGAATCCGACGAAGCGGAGCTCCGGACGCCGCTCGGACGCGAGCTGCTTGTCGAGCAGGGCGCAGATGGCCAGGCTTTCCGGCCGCCGCGCGCCCAGCAGGGTCATCAGGCGCTGGAGCGTCTTGCCGGTATCAATAATATCCTCGACCAGCAGGATATGTTTGCCTTCCAGCCGGGTTTCCGGGTCGTACAGCAGCCGAACCTTCCCACTCGACTCCTTGCCATTGCCGTAGGAGCTCGCCACCAGAAAGTCGATCTGGATCGGGCGCTCGATCTTCCGGGCCAGGTCGCTCAGGAAGATGAAGCTCCCCTTGAGCAGACCGAGAACCAGGAGATCGCCTGAGGGATACGCCTCGGTGATCTCCGCCCCGAGCGCCTCGACCCGCGCGGCGATGGTGGCCTCGTCGAAGACGATCGATTTGACCGGCTTGCCGCCGGTCCGGCGCAGCACCTCAGGCGTGCTCAGCATCGACACGAAGGGCCTCCACACCGGGAGAAGGAAGGAGGGCGTCGGACCGGCAGACGCCGGGGATCCACACCACGGACGCGCCGCCGGTGACCACCGGCCACGCTTCCCGGCGGGATCGGGGCACCCGGGCATCCTGGAAGCAGCGCACCACCAGGCGGCGGCCGCTTCCGGCGAGGGGGCGCACCCGGTCGCCGGGTGACCACTGGCGCACCAGGAGCGGCGCGGGCCGGAACCAGGCCGTGAAGCCGTCGCGCGTCTGACGCTCGGGCGAGGGCTCGGTCCGCCAGCGGAGCCGCCAGCGACCCCACTCCCCCGTCCCTTCGGCCCCGCGAAGCTCTACGCTGCTCGACACCGGATCGGACGCCACCAGCCGCAGCCGACCGAATGCCAGCTCCGCGCGCCAGCCCTGGCCCAGGGGCGCCGACCGGCCGCTGGGCTTGCCCAGCAGACCCAGGACCCGGGCGGCCCTCAGAGGGCCGAGCGGGCAGCCGACGCGCCGCGCCACAGCCAGGAGAAGCGTCTCCGCGAGCGTCGAATCATACGACCGCAAACAGTTGGCAGCAACGGAAATGCCGTCACCCTCGGTGCGCGCGTCGAGGTCCGGTAGGTGATCCAGCAGCCGGTCCCACGCCCGGCGATCGCGGGCCGCGAGGGCGCCCACCCGAACAAGATGAGCATCGGCTTCCTGGACCCTGCCACGGACCATCGGGAGCAGCTCCTGGCGGAGCCAGCTCCTCAGATGGGCCGGGTCCCGATTGGCCGGATCGTGCCAAGCTACCAGTCCCCGCTCCTCGACGTACCGCGCCAGCTCATCCCGGCGAAATGGCAGCAGGGGGCGAACCAGCCGGCCGGTGACCGAAGCCATCCCCGCCAGTCCCGCGGGACCCGAGCCGCCCAGTACGCGGAGCAGGATGGTCTCGACCTGATCGTCCGCATGGTGAGCCGTGAGGACGGGCCCGATTCCAAGGCGGTCCGCCAACGCGAACAGCAGCCGGTACCGGGCCTCGCGCGCCTCGGTCTCGCCAGTGTCCGGCCCCAGCCCGGCCGCTTCCACATGGCACGCGACCCCGAGCTCGTCAGCCAGCCCGGCCACCTGCCGTGCCACCGCCCCGCTGTCGGGATGGATGCCGTGATCCACATGGCCTGCCACCAAATCGAAGCCATGGACGTCCCGCGTCCGGCACAGCAGGTCCAGCAGGGCGACCGAGTCGGCTCCCCCCGACACGGCCACCAGCACGGGCCCCGGCGGCAGGCCGAGCGAGTGCAAGTGGTCGCGTACCCGGGCGAGAAGCTCCATGGCTACAAAGCTAACGGGAAGGCGCCTCAAGCACTTCGCGCACCCGACGGGCCAGACCCTCGGGCTCGAACGGCTTTTCGAGGAACGGCGCGCCGGCGTCGAGCAGCCCCCTCCGGGTCACCTCGTCGTCGGTATAGCCCGAGATGTAGAGCAGCCGGAGCCCCGGTCGCCGGGCCAGCAGCGCGGCCGCCAGCTCCCGTCCCCCCATCCCCGGCATGACTACGTCGGTGACGAGGAGGTGGATAGGTCCCCACTCCGGTTCCCGGGCCAGGGCCTGGACGCCGTCGGCTGCCTCGAGCACGCGGTATCCCCGGGAGGAGAGCGTGCGGGCCGCCATCCGCCGCACGGGCTCCTCGTCTTCGACCACCAGCACCGTCTCTCCGCCGCCCTGGACCGCGGGAATCGCCGCCCGGCGCTCGGGGGTGGGCGCGAGGCCCAGGCGCTCGGGCAGGAAGATCTCGAAAGTGGTGCCCCGGTCGGGCTCACTGTAGCACCAGATGAACCCGTCGCTCTGCTTCACGATGCCGTAGACCGTCGCCAGTCCGAGTCCTGTGCCCTCGCCCGGACGCTTGGTGGTGAAGAACGGCTCGAAGGCGCGGGCACGGGTCTCCGCGTCCATCCCGTGGCCGCTGTCCCGCACGACGATCCGGGCGTAGCGTCCGGCCGGCACGGCGGGTCGTCCGGGCTCGGCCCCCTGCGCCGTCAGCATCGCCGGTCCGATCTCGATGGCGAGCTCTCCTCCGCCCGGCGTCGCGTCTTTGGCGTTGAGGGCCAGATTGACCAGCACCTGTTCCAGCTGAGCCGGATCGGCCCGGACCAAGGGCACCCCCGAGTCGACCCGGGAGCGGACCCGGATCTCGGTCCCGACCAGCCGCTCCAGGACCGGCAGGCAGCCCTTGAGGAGCAGGCCGAGCTCGAGGGCGCGCGGCTGGAGCACCTGCTGCCGGCTGTAGGCCAGGAGCTGCCGGGTAATGCCCGCCGCGCGGTCGGCGGCCTTGCGGATCTCGGCGACATCGGCGATCCGGGCGTCACCAGGCTCGAGGGTGTCGTGCAGGAAGCCGGTGAATCCGGTAATGACGGTCATCATGTTGTTCACTTCGTGGGCCACGCCCCCGGCCACCTTGGCGACCGCCTCCATCCGCTGCGACTGCATGAGGAGCTCGTCGGCGCGGCGGCGCTCGGTGACATCCAGGACCACCGCCCCCACCCACTCGACGTCGCCGTCGCGGCCCGAGACCGGGTAGAAGCTGGCCAGCGCGACGAATTCACGTCCGTCGTTACCGGTGCGGATCTCCCGCTCCAGCACCGGCATGCCGCTCTCGAGCACCTGTCGAAACGAGCTCTCCAGCCACTCTCCGGCCGGACCGAGGGCCTCGGCGGGGGTCCGGCCCAGAAGATCGCCTTCGCCGCCGGCGAGGCCGGCGAGCGCGTCGTTCACCCGGACGAAGCGGAGCTCGCGATCCACGAACGCGAGCCCCACCGGCGCGCCGCCGAACACGGTGTCGAGCAGGGCCAGGCTCTCCTTCCTCGCGTGGAGCGCGCCTTCGGCCTCCTCGTAGAGGCGGGCATTGTCCACCGCGAGCGCCGCCCGGCGGGCCAGATCCTCTGCCAGCGGGAGATCGGCGTCGGAGTACTGCCGCCCCGACTCGGCCATGACGAAGGTGATCGCCCCCAGCGCCCGGCCACGGGCGCGGAGCGGGACGATCAGGAGCGAGCGCAGGCCGAACAGGCGCAGGCGCTCGAGATGCTCGGGATCGCGCGCGAAGGCGCGGAGCAGCTGGTCGGGAATCACCGGCACCAGCTGAGGCTGTCCCGTGGCGATGGCATGGGGAACCGGGTCGGCCGGGAGCTCGGCGTACCGGCGGCTCATCTCCCAGACCTCGTCCACCCGGGCCGGATCGGTGTGCGCGATGGCGAGCCGCCGGAGTCGCCCGTCGTCGATGACGTCCACCGCGCACCAGTCGGCCAGGCGAGGCACCGCCAGCCGGGCCACGGTGGCGAGAGTCGTCTTGTAATCGAGCGTCGACCCCAGTACCTCGCTGGCTTGGGCGAGAAAGGCGAGCCGTTCGCCCGCCTCCTCGGCGTTGCGCCTGGCGGCGCGCTCCGCCTCGTACAGGAGGCTCCGCTCCAGCGCCCGGGCACCCTGCCCCGCGAGCGCGAGCATGTACACCCGGTCGTCGCGACCGAAGCGACGGCGATGGGAGAACGCCAGCTCCAGCACGCCGAGCGGCCGCGTGCTCGTCAGGAGCGGCAGCACCGCCGCCGACCCGACCGCGTCGGCATGGAAGCGCGGCAGCCCGTCCTGGAGTACCTCATCGATCAGCGGCGAGCGCGCCCCGTCCTTGAGCGAGCCTTCCGCATGGAGGAGCGCGGCCTGCCCGGCCAGCGCGACGCCGCCGCCCGCGGCCTGCAGCGCTTCCACCGCGTGCCCT
>DATCWW010000129.1:0-8213 GCA_036566145.1 Gemmatimonadales bacterium | reverse complement strand
CCCTGGGCCACACCCGGTGGTGGTCCTGATCCACGGTGGTTGTTTCAAGGCAGCCTATGCCACACTGCGCGACTTGGCACCCATGGGCGACGCCCTCAAGGCGGACGGGATCGCGACCTGGAATATTGAGTATCGCCGGCTAGGCCAACCCGGTGGTGGCTGGCCTGGCACGTACCTCGATGTCTCCAAGGGCATCGACCACCTGCGCGCGTTGGCCGGAAGACACGATCTTGATCTCGGGCGCGTCGTACTCCTTGGCCACTCGGCTGGTGGGCACCTGGCGATGTGGGCGGCGGCTCGCGCTCGCGTGCCGACGGGCAGCCCGCTGTACACGCCAGACCCTCTGCCCGTGCAGGGCGTGATCGATCTGGCAGGCCCGCTCGATCTGACGGCGAACATTCCCGGATACGAGCATCTGTGTCGCGACTCGGTCATTACGGCCCTCCTTGGCGGCTCTCCGGCGATGATGCCGGAGCGCTACGCGCAGGCCTCGCCCATCAAGCTGCTGCCGCTCGGAGTTCCGCAGGCGCTCGTCATCGGCGACCATGAAGATTTCGTCCCCAGGCCATTCGTGGAGGCTTACGCGGCAGCCGCGGCGCGCGCTGGGGACTCGGTGCGGATTATCACCATCCGGCGCGCTGGCCACTTCGAGATCGCCAGTCCGCGTTCGACGGCGTGGCCGCAGGTCGAGGCCGCCATCCGATCTCTGCTCGACGGCCACCTCCCGGCAAGGTAGACGACCCAGGCGGGCCGGTGCCGCACGCCGCCTAACCCGCAAAATGCAGCCGACAGGCCGGGGTGGGCCGAAGTTCCTCGCGGGCGCGGCCCGCCTAGCGGCCAAGCAACGGAAGCGTTTGTGCGGGCGACCGCGAACCTCGGGCACACGGCCCAAATTCCGGAGCATGAAAATGACTACGATTCACCCGAAATGGGCCTATGCTATCGGAGCTGTGGGAGGCGCGGTCGGCTGGGTCACCATTAGTCAGCTGACCAACCGCCGGGAGGCGTGGGACAGCGAGCTCTACTTCACCTGGTTTCTGCCCTCCATCGCGCTGATTGTCGCGGCATTGGCCTTCTTCGCTCCGGAGCGGGCCTGGCGGTGGGCGTTCGTGCCCTTCGGTGCTCAGGCGGCGGTTGCCTTTGTGCAGAATCCCACTGCCAATCTATTGCCCCTGGGCCTTCTGGTGTTCGCGTTCTACGGTGCGCTATGTCTGGTTCCTGCGTGGGCGGGCAGCAGGCTCCGGCGGCGGCTCGATCCCGGTCGAGCGGCGGTTATCGCTCCACCTGAGGCATGAGCCAACGCCGCGAGCGCGGCCTGACCCGCGCATGGCGGCCCCACCCCCGTGGGGGGCTCGGTATCGAGCAAACCGGAGCAAATGTCGGTCGCCGATCTCGACTGATCCGCTGGTCCTCCAACGGCATACGCCGTCGATGCTGGCGGTCCTGCCACGCCCACGACACATTTGGAGCGATTCTCCCCAAAGGCGCGACCGTGACCGACCTGATGGGCTCCGCCGTGGGTAAGCTCCGCGTGAATGTCACGGCGGTGGTCTGGCTCGCCTGAGACCACACGGCTGAACGGCTTGGATGATGTGCATGCGTCTGATTGAGCGCGGTACGGCCCTCGTGGCCGTCATGATCTGCACGGCCATGGCCCCTCTGGACGCGCGGCCGGTGCAGGAGACGGGGAAGATCCTGATGCTCTACGCGTACGATCCCAATACCCCCGGGGTCGCCGCATTTGCGCAGCAGTTGAAGATGGTCGTGAACGAGCAGTTTCATAACCGCGTCGAGATCTACGACGAGTACCTGGACCTCAACCGCTTCCCGGGCCTCGACCGCTCGCCACAGCTTGCCCACTACTTTGCCGAGAAGTATCAGGGGTTTGGACCCGACGCCATCGTGGCCGCAGGGACGCCGGCGCTGCGATTCGCCACGGAACGGCTGAGTGGCCTCTTTCCGGGCGTACCGATCGTGTACGGGCAGGCCTTCGAGCCGGTCGTCGATTTCTCCGCCCTCCCCGCGAATGTGACCGGGCGGCGGCAGCCGTTGCCATTCGTCTCGACCTACTCGCTGGCGCGGGCGCTGCAGCCGGATGCGGAACGCGTCGTGGTGGTAGGCGGGGCCTCGCAGATGGACTCCCTCCTGCTGTCCGTGGCGCTGCGCGAGATCACACCGCTCCTGCACGGGATGAAGCTCGACGTGCTGCAGGATTGGTCCTACGAATCGCTCATCGACAGTCTCCGCCGCATCCCGCCTCGAACCTTCGTGATCTTCTCGTCCTTCTCGCGGGACCAGCGCGGACGGAGGTTCATTCCCGGTGACCTCATCGCCAGCCTCGCACGCCTGACGTCGGCGCCCGCGTACGGGATCGCGCGCAACTGGGTCGGCGACGGGATCGTCGGTGGTGGCGTCATGCAGTTCGCGGACGACGGCATGCGCACGGGTCGCCTCCTCGTGCGTGTCCTTCGGCGAGCTCCGGGCGAGCCGATGCCCCCCGCGGAGGTGGCCGCCACCCCGCTGGTCGTTGATTGGCGGGAGTTGCAGCGCTGGGGCTTGTCCGAGGACCGCCTCCCGCCGGACACCGAGGTCCTCTTCCGCCCACCGTCGCCCTGGGAGCGCTACCGGACGACCATCCTGGCGACCCTCGGCGTGCTCCTGCTGCAATCGGCGTTGATCCTCTGGCTGCTGGTCGAGCGGCGCCGGCGACGCCGGACCCAGGCGGCGCTCGGGGCGAGCGAGGCGCGGGCGGCGGAGCAGCGCCGCGAGCTGGCCCACCTGGGACGCATCGCGGTGCTGGGCGAGCTGTCGGGCACGCTGGCGCATGAGATAAAGCAGCCCCTCACCGCAATCCTCACGAACGCGCGCGCCGCGCAGCGCCTGCTGCAAGCCCACGGTGCCGCGACGGCCGAGCTGCACGCGATTCTGGAGGACATCGCGGCGGACGACCGGCGCGCGGGGGAGGTGATCGACCACGTGCGCGGCCTCGTCAAGAAGGACGGGGCCAAGCCGCAGTTGTTGTCGACGAACGAGGTCGTCAGCGAGGTGCTCGGGTTGCTGCGCACGGACCTGCACCATCGGGGCGTGGTCGTCAGCACCCGGTTGTGCGAGCCCGCGCCGATGGTCCTCGGCGACCACGTGCAGTTGCAGCAGGTGCTCTTGAACCTGGTGATGAACGCGTGCGATGCGATGAGCGACACGCCCCCCGGCGAGCGCCTGCTGGTCGTCTCCACCACCCTGGGGGAGGACGCCTGCATCGAGGTCCGGGACCGGGGCTGCGGGATCACCCCGGACGCGCTGGCGAGCGTTTTCCAGCCGTTCTTCACCTCGAAGCACGACGGACTGGGGCTGGGGCTCGCGATCTGTCGCTCGATCGTTCTCGCCCACGGCGGTCACATATCGGCCGCCAACAATCCGGAACGCGGGGCCACCTTCGTCGTCTCGCTGCCGCGCGCCGCCGACCAGCGGGCCGCCGTCAGCGACGACCGCCTGGCGCCGGCGATGCAGGATCGTGATGCCGGGTAGCCCCGCCCTGGATCCGGCCCGGGATTGACCGACTGAGCAGCCCTGCGATCCCGGACTGAGGGCCTGCAGCTGATGCGCATGGCGTGAGGCCGCGCCACCAATACTCTGTCCGGAGTCGTTGGTGTCGGATCTTCTCTACGAGCTGAATGCTCGGGATGAAATTTCCTCAGTCAGTGAGGAATGGCTCCGCTTCGCCCTGGCTAACGGTGGAGAGCCCCTGGGCGCCGCCCAGATCCTGGGTCGCCTGTTGTGGGATTTCATCGGTGATCTGGAGACCCAACATATTTACCGCCTGCTGCACCGGCGCGTGCGGGCCGGTGGCGCGCCCGTGCGGCTCTGTTTTCGTTGTGACGCGCCCGACCGGCGCCGCCTCCTGGATCTCGAGATCTCCGCCGGGTCGGAGGGCGGGTTGCGCTACCGCGTCCGGACCTTGAGGGAACAGGAACGCCAACCAGTAGCGCTCCTGGAGCCATACCTGCCACGCTCAGAGCATTTCGTGACCATCTGCGCGTGGTGCGAGCGCGTCGCGGTGCCGGCGCACGGGTGGCTGGAGATCGAGGCGGCAATTGCGGCGCTGCCGGCGCTTGCCGAGGCCCGTCCCCCGCAGCTGACCCATAGCATCTGCGAGGTGTGCGCTCAGGCGCTCCACGGTGCGCTCAGCGAGGAACCCGTCAGGGCCGTGCTGGGGCAACTGTAGTCCGCCCGGCGCAGCCTGACCCGCTAAGGCAGCCGCCAGACGCAGGCGACGTCGGATGCGCAGCCCTGCGGGGGCCTTTCACGCGGCCGCCGCGCCGGTAGGTTCCAAGACGCTTCAGACAACCGTCGCATCACGTTCCTCACCTCCACCGAGGCTTCCCCATGGCCGCCAGTGTGCAAGACGAGCTCGAGCGAATGCGCATCATCCTCCAGGACCTGGAGGGGCGTCTGGAGGCTGGAGAGGTCCCGCCGGACGGCCTACCGGAATTCAAGAGCACCGTCGACGAGATCCGGCTTCGTGTCTGGGGGTTGCTGACCGCGGCGGGGGCGGAGGCTCCACGGGCGACGGCGGAGCGCTTCCGGCTGCGCCGTGCGGCCGAGTTCTGCCGGGCGCTGACCCAGGAGCTCGCCGCAGGCCGTCTTGGCGCAGCCCATCCGGAATGGTCTGAGGTGCAACAGACCGCGGCTCATCTGACCGCAACCATCGCCGAGCGCACCGGCCAGGCCGCCTGACGGGCGCATGGAACCCGACGGCCCGCGCGTCCCCGGCCGCCAGGGGCATGAAGCCATGGGACACTGGCTGGACAGCCTGCTGCGCACCCGCGCGGACACCGTTCTGCGCGACTCGTGGAGCCACCGGCTTGAGGGCCCGAAGCTGATGCGCCTGTCGTTAGGCCGACGCCAGCCGCCTTGGGCCAGGATGGGGCTTGCGCAGGAGATCGAATCTTGTTACCGTAACTCCCGCTTTACCGGGAGTCGCGTCCCGTAGGTTGTCGGACCGCAGTGGCGCCGGCCATGAGCCGTCGAGCCGCTCGACCGAGGCAGTCGGAGCCCAGCGCCCGCTGCTCAAGACCACGGCGACGCGACTTTTTGCATTTATGGTCACTCGGATCCTGTTCAGACTGGAGTGCGATCGTTTCATGCTTGCTCGCTCGTTGTCCGGCATACACCTGAGCGCCATCGGCTTGGGAGCCCTGCGCGGGATTCTTCCCGCCGGGCTCGGGGGCGGGGTGTGCCCGGCGAGCGGGTCAGGGGCTGGGAGCGTCGTGAGCCGGGAGCCGAACCCCGTCGTCGGGGAGGCGAGCACCCGCCGGTTCAGCCGGCGGTATCACGAAATTGAGCGACTTACTGCATGGCGAGGTAGGGATTCGAAGGACCCTGGGAAGTCCAGCGCGCAGACGGGAGGAGCAGGCCCGGGACCGTGAGTATCGGTCCACGCCCATCTCCTACGGGGAGCAGCGATCGCCCCACCTGCGCGCATCACGCCGGGTGGGGCGATCGGCGTTTGGGGCGGGGGGGACCACGCTCTTTGACAACCGATGGATGCGTGTGTGTGCAGCAGGAAGCGCGATCGACCGGCGGTGGCCGGCGGGCGGGTGGCGTTCTCACACGAGACCGCGACTCCCGGGTGGGGGCGTCATTCGTTCGCCGTGCCATCGCCGGTCGGACACGCGCTGCAGTTTGGGAATCGTGGCGCAAAGGAAGCGCACCCGACTGTCTATCGGGGGGGTGCGGGTTCGAATCCCGTCGGTTCCGCTGGCGATCACGCTCGGCTTCTGTAGCTCACTGGTAGAGCGGCTGGTTGAAGCCCAGCGCGCAGCGGGTTCGATTCCCGCCGAAGCCATCTTGGGGAAACACGCCGCCGTGGCGGAACGGCAGACGCGCGACGCTCAGAACGTCGTGGGCTGGGCCCGTGAGAGTTCAAGTCTCTCCGGCGGTATGCGGTGCAGGGTAGCTCAGCGGGAGAGCGGCGGCCTCATAAGCCGCGACGGACGTGGGTTCGAATCCCACCCCTGCAATCCCGCTCCTGTAGCTCAGCTGGCAGAGCGCCCGCCTCGTAAGCGGGAGGTCGTCGGGTCGGAACCGACCAGGAGCCCCGGTTCTGGAGTGGTGGCCGACTGGTAAGGCAACATCCAGGTGCGTAGCTCAACCGGCAGAGCGCGGGACTGTGGCCCCCGAGGCGGCGGTTCGACTCCGCCCCACCTGATCGATCGTGGAGCGGACCTGGCTGGATGAAGACGCAACATCCTTCCCGCCTGTAGCTGAGCAGGTCCAAGCGCCCGTCTGATACACGGGAGCACGGAGGTTCGACTCCTCCCAGGCGGACTTTTCGGATGACACACCCCGTAAGCATTGGCGCGTGATGCAGCGGGCTCTTAACCCGCAGAGCGGAGTTCGACTCTCCGGCGGGGGATGAACGCGCACCCGTAGCTCAGGTGGCCAGAGCGCCGCGCCGCCAGCGCGGAGGTCGCGGGCTCGATTCCCGCCGGGTGCTTGCATGCTCCAGTGGCCGAGCGGCCGAGGCACCAGCTTTCCAAGCTGGGGACAGGGGTTCGACTCCCCTCTGGGGCTCTGCGATCCGAGGGTCCCGAAGCTCAGAAGGCAGAGCGCCGAGCTCCAGACTCGGAGGCTGTGGGTTCGATCCCCACCGGACCTGTCCCCTTGCGCGGATAGCTCAGCCGGGAGAGCGCCGGTCTCACATACCGGAGGTCGCTGGTTCGATCCCAGCTCCGCGTACTCGCCACGCTAACCAACGGGCCGGTGGCTCAATGGGCGGAGCGCCCCTTTCGCACGGGGGAGAATTCGGGTTGACCTTCGGTCGCCTTCGGCTCAAGTCCCGACCGGTCCATTCTTCTTTCACCTTAGAGTGCTGGCGCAATGGGCAGCCCACCGCGTTCGGGACGCGGGGGTTCCCGGTTCGAGCCCGGGGCACTCTATACAGGTTCGATCACCCGTAGGTCCATCCACTCACTCAGCGCGGGAGGCGCCATGAAGATCTTCGGAACGCACGACGACGCGACGCGGGCGCAGCTCGCGAAGGTCGCGGAACGGGCCCGCAAGGTGGCCCTCATGGCCGACGGCCACGTGGGCTACGTGATGCCGATCGGCGGCGTGGCCGCTTACCAGAATGCCGTGTCGGTGGTGGGCGTCGGATTCGACATCGCCTGCGGCAACGCCGCGATCCGGACCGATCTCACCGTCGCCGACCTGGGCGAGAGCGGCGAGCAGGCCGGCCGCCGGCTCATCAACCTGGCGGACGAGGTCGCCGACACGCTGAGCTTCGGCGTCGGCCGGAAGAACCGGGCCGACGACGCGCCGGTGAACGATCCCCTGTTCGAGGACTCGGCGTGGGGCGCGGTGCCCGCCAGGCACCGGCAGGCCCTCCAGGTGAAGGCGCGTCAGCAGCTCGGCACGGTGGGCAGCGGCAACCACTACGTGGACGTATTCGCCGACGAGACCGGCGCGCTCTGGGTCGGCGTCCACTTCGGCAGCCGGGGCTTCGGGCACACCGTGGCCTCGAACTTCCTGGCGCTGGGGCAGGGTGCCAAGTGGGGCGAACGGGTCCCGGAGACCGAAGTCCTCCTGCCGCTCGACCAGCCGATCGGACACGACTACTGGCACCTGATGGAGCTGGCGGGCCGGTACGCCTACGCCGGCCGGGAATGGGTGGCCCGGAAGGTGATCTCGATCCTGGGCGGACGAGAGCTGGAGCTGGTGCACAACCATCACAACTTCGCCTGGAAGGAGCAGCACGAGGGCGAGGAGCTGGTGGTGGTCCGGAAGGGCGCGACCCCGGCCTTCCCGGGCCAGACCGGCTTCATCGGCGGCAGCATGGGCGACGACGCCGTGATCGTGCGGGGCACGGTGTCCGACGACCCCACGGTCGAGGACGCGCAGCGGCAGGCGCTCTTCTCGACGGTGCACGGCGCGGGCCGGGTGATGAGCCGGACCGCCGCGGCGGGCAAGCGGCACCGGAAGACCGGCCGGGTGCTGAGCGAGGGTCGGATCACGCCCGAGATGATGCGGGCCTGGGTGGCCGAGAAGGGCGTGTTCCTGCGGGGCGGTGGCCTGGACGAGAGCCCGCACGTGTACCGCCGGCTGCCCGACGTGCTGGCCGCGCAGGGCGGCACCATCGAGGTCCTGCACACCCTTCGGCCGCTCATCGTGGTGATGGCCGGGGCGGACGAGTTCGATCCCTACAAGGACTGACC
>DATCWW010000126.1:0-4028 GCA_036566145.1 Gemmatimonadales bacterium | reverse complement strand
GGTGGCGGCGGTGGATGGAGCAGTGGCGGCGGTGGCGGGGGAGGGGGTGGTTCGCGGGCGATGGGTGGAGGCGGTGGTGGTGGAGGCGGCGGTGGTCGGCGCCGCTGAGCACTGTACAGGAAGAAGGCCCCCGGAGACGTTCCGGGGGCCTTCTTCATGCATGCTGTTCATGGCTGATGGCGTCTGGCATAATCGAGGCCCCATTCCATCAGCTCGGCGCTCCGAAGCCCCACCCGCATCGCCTGGCCCACGGCGTCGTCTTCCTCCAGCCCGTGGTCCAGCATGAAATAGGGAATGAGCGCGCCGCCGACGCGGTTTCCGCTGCCGCAGTGCATGAACACCGGCCGATCGCCCGCGCTCCGGATCGTGTCCAGGATGCGCTCCATGGTGGCGTCGTTCAAGGTGCTGCCATGGACCGACACGTTGACGTACTCCAGCCCCAGGACCCGGGCGGCCGACGGCTCGTCGAAGGAGCGCGGCTCCATCGGATCGCGCAGGTCGAGCAGGATCCCGCCGCCCGCCGCGCGAAACCGCTCGAGATCGGCCGCCGAAGGCTGGCCTCCGGTCACCAGGCCGGGCACCGGTTGGCACGCGTTTGGCACCTCGGCGAGCGCTTCGAAAGGCTTCGACATGGCCCGGAAGCTATCAGCCGGATGGTCTCCTCGTGAGGTCTCGGATAATGATCAGGTCTTACCGGGCCGGCCGGGATAGTTTCGGATCGAGTCAGCGCTGCTCGGGCCGATAGACGATCACCCGGGCGCGTTCGAGTGTGATCAGGCCGCCGCCGATCATCCGGTCGAGCTCGGGCAGGATCTCCTGGATCCGCTCCTCCGTGTCCACGCACTCGACCACGATGGGCAGGTCGAGCGAGAGCCGAAGCACCTTCTCGGTGTGGACCCCGGCGCTCGCGCCGAACCCCATGATGCCCCGGAACACCGTGGCGCCGGCGAACCCGCGGGTCCGAAGCAGGTGGACGATCGCCTCGTACAACGGCCGGCCCTGGTACTTGTCGCGCTCCCCCAGGTGGATCCGCATCAGGGTGCGCTCGCCCGTCAGCCCCTGCATGGCCGAACTCCCCGCCGGCCCGTCCGCCGGCTCACATGCGCTCCTGCAGCGAGACCAGGCCACGCGCGGCGGCGAAGCCGAGCATGGTGGCGCCCAGGGCGAGCACCAGGCTCAGCCCGACGTACGCCGCGGCCCGGCTCCACTGGCCGTCCTCCATCAGCGCCACCGTCTCGTAGCTGAAGGTCGAAAAGGTGGTGTACCCGCCGCAGAAGCCGACCGTGAGGAACGCCCGCCACTCCGGCGTAAGCGTCGGGGTGTCCACGGCGTAGCGAAGGAAAAGTCCCAGGAGAAAGGAGCCGGTGAGGTTGACCACCAGCGTGCCGATGGGGAAGCCCGACCCGCCGGCCCGTTGCACGACGCCCCCAACGAGATAGCGGCTCACGCCGCCGATTGCGCTCCCTGCCGCGATGTACCAGAGCATGGCGGAAAGTATACATTTCCCGCGTGCTCCGCCTCGCCATCGCTCAGATGCGCCCCCGGAAGGGCGCCTACGAGGAGAACCTCTGCCGCCTGGGCGAGCTGTTCCGCCAGGCCGCGGCGTGGGACGCCCCGCCGGAGCTCATGCTGGCGCCCGAGGCGGCGCTCACGGGCTACTTCCTCGAGGGGGGCGTGCGCGAGCTGGCCATCCCCGCCGAGCGAATGTTCGAGGACGTCTCCCGCCAGCACCGAGACGCCGGCGCTCCCCCCGTCGATCTCGCCATCGGCTTCTACGAGCTCCACCGGAACCGGCTTTACAACTCCGCGATGTACGCCACCCTGGGCGGCCCCCGCCCCGGGATCCGCCACGTGCACCGTAAGGTCTTCCTGCCGACCTACGGGGTGTTCGACGAGGAGCGGTTCGTGGAGGCGGGCCGGAGCATCCAGGCCTTCGACACCGGCTGGGGTCGCGCCGCGCTCCTGATCTGCGAGGACGTCTGGCACTCCTTTACCTCGACCCTGGTGGCGCTGGACGGCGCGCAGGTCATCCTGGTGCCTAGCGCGAGCCCCGCTCGCGGCCCGGTGGCCAGCGGTGAAGGGGAGGCGCTCCCCGACAGCTTGGGCCGGTGGGGACGGATCGTGCAGGATGTCGCGGGGGAGCACGGGGTCTTCGTGGCCCTGGCCCAGCTCGTGGGGTTCGAAGGGGGAAAGGCGTTTCCCGGCGGGTCCATGGTAGCGGGACCGCGCGGCGATCTGCTCACCCGCGGCCCGATCTTCGAGGAAGCGCTCATAGGTCTCGACCTCGACTTGGAGGAGATCACCCGGGCGCGCGCCGATCTGCCGCTGCTGGCCGACCTGGAGATGCGGCTGCCGCATCTTCTAGGGTCGCTGCATGCGGCGCGGCGGTATGGCGGCACGGCGGCACGGCGGAACGAGGACGGGGGCGAAACCGCATCGTCGGGTCTCGAGACCGCCAGTGACGAAACCACACCTCGGGCAGCAGTGCCGCAGCGCTCTACCGCCCTACCGTCCTACCGCCCGACCGCCGTTCCGCCGTCCCGCCCTTCCCCCGATCCCCTCGCCATCGACCCCGAGCTCACCCGGCGTTGGCTGGTCGAGTTTCTCCGCGACGAGATCCAGCGGCGGCGCGGCTTCGAGAAGGTGGTTGTGGGCCTCTCCGGCGGGGTGGACAGCTCGCTGGTCGCCTTCCTCGCGGCCGAGGCCCTCGGGGCGACGAACGTCCTCGGCGTCCGGATGCCGTACCGCACCTCCAGCATGGAGAGTCTGGCGCACGCCCAGCTGGTCATCGAGGCGCTCGGCATCGAAAGCGCGACGGTGGACATCAGCGGCGCGGTGGACGGACTCGCAGCCGCGATCGGCGGGACGCTCGACCCGGGCCGGCTGGGCAACGTCATGGCCCGGACCCGGATGATCACGCTGTTCGATCTTTCCGCGGCGCACCGCGCGCTCCCGGTCGGCACCGGCAACAAGACCGAGCGCCTGCTGGGCTACTTCACCTGGCATGCCGACGACTCGCCGCCGGTCAACCCGATCGGCGACCTGTTCAAGACCCAGGTCTGGACCCTCGCCCGGCACGTGGGCGTGCCCGAGGTCATCGTCGCGAAGCCGGCGAGCGCCGACCTGATCCAGGGGCAGACCGACGAAGGGGACTTCGGCATCTCCTATCCTCGCGCCGACGCCATCCTCCACTGGCTTCTCCTGGGGTACCGGAACGAGGACCTGGTCGCGCGCGGCTTCAGCGAGGAGGAGATCGACCTGGTCCGGCGCCGCCTCGACGGCACCCACTGGAAGCGCCGACTCCCCACCGTCGCGATGCTGAGCGCGACGGCGATCGGCGAGTATTATCTGAGACCGGTGGACTACTAGGGGGAAGGATGAAAGGAGAAGGGGGAAGGGATGAGCGATGAGCAAGGAGGTCCGGGCATGTCCCCTTCACCTTTCCCCCTTCGCTCTTCCCCTTTCACCCTTCCCCCCTTCCCACGGCATATGCTCCCCGAATCCCGTCCGATGTCCTACAGCGTCGCATCCCTCACCACTCTGGTGATGCCGCACATGCAGAACGTGCTGGGCGATCTCTTCGGCGGCCATCTGATGGCGATGGTGGACCAGGCGGCGGCGGTCGCCGCCATCCGGCACGCCGGCGGTCCGGCGGTTACCGCCTCCATCGACCGGGTGGACTTCCGGGAGCGGATTCCCGTCGGGGCCCTGGTGACCTGCACCGCGTCGGTGGACTACGTCGGCAACAGCTCGATGGACATCTCGATCGAGGTGTACTCCGAGCGGGTGAGCACCGGCGAGCGACGGCACACCCACACCGCGCACGCGGTCTTCGTCGCGATCGACGAGCAGGGAAAGCCCAGGCGGGTGCCCCGGCTGGTGGCCGAGACGCCCGAGGAGCGGGAGCGGTACGCCCGCGCCGAGGCGCATCGCCGGCAACACGGCCGGGCGTGAACGGGCAGCCGGTCGCGCTGGTCCTGAGCGGCGGCGGGGCCAAGACTGCCGCCCATGTGGGCGCGGCGCGCGCG
>DATCWW010000122.1:0-5595 GCA_036566145.1 Gemmatimonadales bacterium | reverse complement strand
GCGCCGAGTTCCTTACCACCGCCGCGTTCGATCCCAATCCCAAGACGGTGGGCCTGGCCGACGGCGGCGGAGTGCGTTGGGTGAACGGAGACAACACCACCCATCAGATGATGTCGGACAACGGCGCCTTCCCGACCTCGGACCTCATCCGGCCGGGCGAGACGTACAGCATCACGTTGAGAACGGCCGGAACATACCACTTCCACTGCGCCATCCATCCGAACATGGTGGGCACGATCACGGTGACGCAGTAGGGCGCATGGAGGCACGGACGCAAAGCCCACGCCGCCACTTGGCGGCGATTTCCAGAGGGAGGCCGTGAGCCAGGTCACCCGTTTGCGACCCCGTTGCGTCCTCCGGCATCGCATGCCAGACTAGGGCAGTCATACCCATGCGCACGTCAGCCGGAGGACCCCATGCCGACGATTGAACTGGACCGCTTTCGCAAAGTCTGGGAGATGGAGACCGACTGGACCACCAAACTGCTCGAGGCCATTCCCGCCGACCGATACGACTTCCGCCCCGACCCCCAGGGCCGATCACTCGGCGAGCTGGCGTGGCACCTGGCCGAGATCGAGGGCTATACCAGTGACGGGGTGAGCAAGGGAGCGGTCACCTTCCAGGATGCCCCACCCAACATGAAGCGGCCGCGAGAGGTGAAGCAGCTCGCCCCGGGCTTCCGCCAGGTGCACAAGGACGCGGTCGCGCGCCTGGCCAACCTCAAGGAGTCTGACCTCGACCGGGAGATCCCCTTCGCGGACCGGCGCTTCACCATCCGGGACACCCTCTGGGGGGCCATGCTGGCGCACCTGACCCACCATCGGGGCCAGCTCTCGCTCATGGTGCGGCTGGCCGGCGGCACGCCGCCGCCGATCTACGGCCCCAACCGCGAAGAGATGGCGAAGATGCGCGAGCGGATGGCGGCCAAGGTCTAGGTCGAGCGGCGCCAGGGGCGGAGCCGCGGCAGCAGCCGGGGCACGTGGCGGCAGTATTCCCGATACCCGTCGCCGAAGCGCTCCAGCAGGAGCGGCTCCTCCAGCAGCGGGATGTACACCGCGTTGATCAGCAGGAAGATCAGCGCCCATTCCAGGTGCGGCCGGGAGAGGAGCAGCAGCGCCTCTCCCAGCAGCACGAACAGCACCCCCGAGATCATCGGATTCCGGACGTAGGCGTAGGGGCCGCGGACGACGAGGCGCCGTGGCGGGTCCCAGGGCGCGAGCGTGCCCGCCCCCTCGCGGTCGAACCGGCGCAGGGTCGCCACGAAGAGGATCAGGCCGATCACAAGAAGCGCACCGCCGGCCGCCTGCGCCAGCAGTGCCGGCGGAGTCGCTCCCGGCCCGAGCGCGGTCCCGTTCCGTCGTGCCAGCCAGACCGGAACCAGCACGGTTACACTGAAGGGCAGGATCGCGATCGCGAGCAGATGGCGGAGCAGCCGAAGCATCGTGGCCGGAGAATACGAATGACGGCGACGGTTGAGCAACGCGGAGCCCCGCGCGGGCCCGACGGCAGGTTCCACAACCCGTGGCCCCACAGCGTGCCGCACGGCTGGCGTTCGCTTCTGGCCTGGAGCCGGGACCGGCGACGGCACCCGCCCCCGCCCTCACCGCCGCGGGGGAGCTTTCCGGTGGCGACCCCGGCGCCGTCCCGTCCGCGTGCCCGGGAGGACGAGCTGACCGCGACCTGGATCGGCCACTCCACCGTGCTGCTCCAGCTGGGCGGGATCAACCTGATCACCGACCCGGTGTTCAGCGAGCGGGCCTTTCCGGTGCAGTGGATGGGGCCGCGCCGCCTCATGGACCCAGCGCTCGCAGTCGAGGCACTGCCGCCGCTCGACCTGATCCTGATCTCCCACAACCACTACGACCATCTCGACCGGCCCGCCGTCCGGCGGCTCGCGCAGGCTCACCCGGACGCGAGCTGGGTGGTACCGCTCAACCTGGGCCGCTGCATCCGCGGCTGGGGCGCCCGGGCGATCACCGAGCTCGACTGGTGGCAGACGGCCGACGTGGGTGGTGTCCGGATCACCGGGACGCCGGCTCGGCACTTCAGCGCCCGCCGCCCGGGCGATCGAAACCGGACCCTCTGGTGCGGCTTCGCACTCGAGGCTGCCGGCCGACGGGTCTGGTTCGCGGGCGACACCGCGTACCACCCGGAATTCGGCGCCATCGGGGCGCGGCTCGGGCCGTTCGACCTGGTCATGATCCCGATCGGCGCCTACGACCCGCGCTGGTTCATGGAGCGGGTGCATGTGGACCCGGAAGAAGCGGTGCGCGTCTACCGGGACGTGAGCGGGGCGCATCCGGAGGCGGCCCACCCGCTCATGCTCGGCCTCCATTGGGGCACCTTCCGGCTCACCGACGAGCCGATGGACGAGCCGCCCCGCCGCACTGCGTCCGCGTGGCGGGAGGCGGGACTCCCGGCGGACCGGCTCTGGATCGCGCGGTTCGGAGAGACCCGCCGGCCGTGATCCCGCTCCGGATCGTGGACGGCGGCCTGGACGACCCGCGGGTGGTGGCCCTGCTCCGGCTCCACGTCACTCGGGCCCGGGCGGAGACCGCGCCGGGCAGCGCGCACGCGCTGGACCTTTCCGGGCTCCGGACCCCCGACGTGACCTTCTGGTCGGTATGGGATGGCGACGAGCTGGTCGGTGTGGGCGCGCTCAAGCGGTTGAGCGCCGAGCACGGCGAGATCAAGTCCATGCACACCGTGGAGGCGGCGCGGGGGCGCGGGGTAGGGTCGGCGCTGGTGCGGCACATCATGGCCGAGGCGCGGGCGCGCGGGATGCGGAGGCTCAGCCTGGAGACCGGTTCCTGGCCCTACTTCCTGGCGGCGCGCGCATTGTATGCGCGGCACGGGTTCGTGGAGTGCGGGCCGTTCGGGGAATACCGGGAAGACCCGAACAGCGTGTTCATGACGGTGGCATTGGCGACGTGAACACGAGCGTGATTGCTGCGGGAGCGATCGCGCGGCCACTCTGCGACACCCCACCGTCATCTGCATTTACTGCGTTCATCTGTGGCTAACACTCTGACAGTGGAACCTGACGCCGTCGGAGGTGGAGCTTGGGGCGTCACCGCGACGGCTCTCGCAGAAAGCCCGCGATCCGCGCGTTGACGAAGGGCTTGGCGCCCTCGTCGCCGCCGCCGCCGGCGACGTGCCCCCACACCGAGGGGATCGGCACCAGCTCCACCCGTTGGATGAGCTTCGCCTCGGCCCGGGCGTCGGATACCGGGAAGTAGAGGTCTGTCGCCACCGGCATGTAGAGCACGCGCGCACGGATCGCGCCGAGGGCCCGCGCCAGGCTCCCGTCGAATGCCTCGGTCGTCCCCACGTCGTGCTGCCGCCAGGTCTCGGCCTGGAGGATCAGATCGTTGGCGTCGAGACCGGTGAACAGGCTGTCGGCGAAGTAGCTCACCACCGACTCGTAGCTGTCGCCCGGCGGCCACGAGGGGCCCTTCCACAGCTCGTCGTGCCACCACTCCTGTGAAGTGAGCCATCCGGCCCAGACGAGACCGAAGAGCCGGATCCCGTCCCGGGGTGGCGTCGTGTAGTCGCCGCCGCGGAAGGCGGTGTCGCTCCGGATCGCGGCGATCTCGGCGTCGAGCCTG
The DNA here is from genome assembly GCA_036566145.1 of Gemmatimonadales bacterium. Classification (GTDB taxonomy): domain Bacteria; phylum Gemmatimonadota; class Gemmatimonadetes; order Gemmatimonadales; family GWC2-71-9; genus CAVVWJ01. Next base: position 1,987 of record DATCWW010000122.1, on the reverse strand, counting down.
ACCTTGCCGTGCGGCCAGCAGCGCGCCGTTCCCGCCAGTGCCACGACCCGGTCCATGAAATCCGGATAGCTCACCGCCCACTGGAACGCCTGCTCCGCTCCCATCGAAAACCCGATCACCGCGGCGAGCCGACGCACATGCAGCTCGTCCACCAGCAGATGGTGGACGGCCTCGATGTTGTCGCGAATGGTCGCCCGGGGGAACCGGGGCCCGTGGTGGGGCTCGGGGGTGTTGCTGGGTGAGGACGAGTGTCCGTTGCCGAACAGCTCGGTCGCGACCAGGAACCAGCGAGTGGTGTCGAGCGCGAGGCCCGGCCCGATCAGCCAGTCGTTGTCGTGGTGGTCGGCCATGTAGCTCGACGGCAGCAGGATGACGTTGTCCCGGGCGGCGTTGAGGCGGCCATAGGTGCCGTAGCTCACCACCGTGTTGGACAGGGTCGTGCCGTCCTCGAAGGTGAAGCTGGGGAGCACGAAGCGATGATGGGCGGCGTGGTCGCCCGGAGCGGCCTGGAGCGCCCGGGCGGGACGGGCGGCGAAGGGCAGCAACGCGGCGAGGCAGAAGACCGGCGCGGGCGGAAGTCGGCGCATGGGACGCTCCGGCGTGAGCGGGATGGAACCGCGCCCAATATGCGGCTCGCGCTCCGCCGCAGCCAGCGCGGGTGAGAATGGGCCCGCGCCCGATGCGTACACATCTCCGAGCAACGACGACCTTCACCCGCTTCGGAGGAGTACGCCATGCGCCGTTCCCTCGTCACCCGACGCCTCGCCCTCGCGGTGAGCTACGCGATCGGGCTCACCCTCGCGGCCTGCTCGGGCAGCGACCGCCACGATCCCACCGGCCCCGACCCTGAGCCGATTCCCGATCCCGCGCCGACGCCGGCGCCGGAGCCGACCCCCATCCCACAGGGCGGGATCCAGGGGAGCTATGCGCTGGAGCGGATCAACCAGTCCGAGCCGGGTCAGCTGGTGACCATCGCGAACCCGGATGGAACGGTGGTCGGACTCTACCGCTTCGACGCCTCCACCATCGACCTGGACGCGCTGCAGACGTTCACGCTGGACCTCAACTACACCGACGACAAGTCCCAGTACAAGCTGATGGACGAGGGCGAGTTCAAGCAGGCCGGCCCGATCGTCAACGGAGGCCTGCCGCTGACGTTCTACTCCGACACCTACGGCGACCGGTTCGCCGCGGTGGCGACCCAGGGCTTCGTGCTCATCCACTACGACTTCGACGGTGACGGCGAGCTCGAGACCGAGTTCGGCTTCCGCCGCGTCGACTGAGGCAGTCCACCACCATCACCCGAAAGGAGCATTCGCATGCAGCGCCTCGTCCTCGCGGTCTTCGCCGCTTCGCTCGGCCTCGCGGCCCCGCTTCACGCCCAGCACCCTGCCCCGGTCCGGCCGCCGTCCGCCCGGTGGGTGATCAACGGTCACTCGACCGCCGCCCTCGGCACCTCGGTGGGCGACGAGTTCGGGAGCCTCAACACCTCGTCGGGACTCGGCGCCGGCGTCGAAGTGGGCTACCTGGTGACGCCGCGGCTGCTGGCCTACGCCGGCCTCGACATCGCCAAGCAGGCGATCGACGTGAGCGGACTCGATGGCAACTTCGGCCTGAGCCACCTCGAGGCCGGGGCGCGGCTCAACTTCCCGCTCGCCCGCAGCAAGCTGCTCCCCTACGTGGGCGCCTGGGTAGGCCGGCGCGCGCTCAGCACCACGGTGGACAACGTCGTCACCGGCGAGCAGGCGGACCTCTCGTTCTCGGGCATGGCGGTCGGCGCCGGCGGCGGCGTCCAGATGTTCCTCTCGCCCAGGCTCGCGCTCGACGGCGGGGTAAGCCTCGGCTTCGGCAAGCTCGGCAACATCAAGGCGGACGGCGAGAAGCAGGATTGGGGCACGCCGGACAACACGACCACGACCCGGCTCCGCTTCGGCGCGAACTGGTATCCCTGACCCGCACCATCTCCTCGCAGTACCCTCCCGCCACA
>DATCWW010000117.1:0-10584 GCA_036566145.1 Gemmatimonadales bacterium | reverse complement strand
GCCGGCGCGGCCGCGGCCCCGCGCGGCTTCCGCTTCAAGCCCGACGCGCAGGTCGAGCTCCGGCGCCTCTGGAGCGCCAGCCGCGAGAGCGGCATGGAGCGGGTCGCCTGTCTCGCGGGGACGATGAACGAGGACTCGGTCTGGGTGACCGGTGTGCGCGTTCTCGAAGGGTGGGCCGATTCCCTGATGATTTCGGCCAGCCAGTCCCTCGAGGAATGTCGCCCGCCGGAGTGGGTCGGCACCGTCCACACTCATATCGCGCTCCGCGGCGGTGTGCCCTACAGCACCTTCTCGGGGGCCGACCGGGGCGTGAACACGCTCTGGTGGCGGCGGTGGAGCGTGGATGGCACCTTCTGCGTGCTCTTCACCGAGCAGGACGCCTACTGCGAGGTGGACGGCCCGCACGGGCTCCGCATCTTCCCCCATGCCAGCTACTGAGGGCCGGCGCCGCGCCGTCCTCACTCTGATCGCCCCGCTGCTCCTCGCCACCGTCGCATCGGCCCAGGACAGCGTCCCCCGCCGCGCCGCTCCGACCGTCCGCTTCACGCCCGAGGCCGGCCGTATCCTGCGGAGCCTCTGGGAGGCCAGCGTGGCCGCCCGGCAGGAGCGGGTCGCCTGCCTGGCCGCCGAGGTGCGGAACGACTCCGTGTTCGTCGTCCGCGTCCTGCCGCTCGAGATCTCCGGCGACTCCATGGCCATCGCGTCCGACGAGTCGATCGAGCGCTGCGGCCCTCCCGCCTGGTCCGGGACGGTCCACAGCCACGTGGCGGAGTACAGCGACGGCCTCCCCTCCACCACCTTCTCGGCGCAGGATCGTGGCGTGATGCGGCGATGGTATCAGCGCTGGCGGGCCGACGGCGTCTTCTGCGTGGTGTACAGCCGCCGGGACGCGCACTGCGAGGCCGACGGCGTGATCGGGGGGATCCGCTCCGAGCCCAGCGTCACCCGCTGAGCCGGGGACGACTCAACTGAGCGGCCGTCGGGTGAGCGGCGACTTGGGCCTGGTCTCGGCGAGCCGGCCGTCGAATCCCCAGGTCCGCCCGGCGCGGGAAAAGAAGAAGGTGATCATCAGCAGCGTGAGCAAGAGATGAAAGCCCTGCTGCCCGGGGGACATCCACTGGGTGGCCAGGCCGTAGTTGATCACCAGGAGGAGGCCGACGATCGACGAGAGGCCGGTCAGAAATCCCAGCGTCAGCCCGAGCCCGACCACCGTCTCTCCCCATGCCGTCAGGTGGGCGAAGAGATTCACGTGCGTCAGCACGGTGTTCTCGAGGAAATGTTTGTAGAACAGGATCGGGTTGTCCGAGGCCTGCTTCGTGACGATCGTCGGCATCACGTGGATCCACCGATCCGACACCGCCGGAAACGGCAGGAACCCGCCCAGCAGCACGACGCTCATCTTGGTCACCAGGGACTTCACGAAGTACAGTCCCACGCCGATCCGGATGACGGCGAGCCACTGGGGAGCATGTTCGATGCTGACGGGCGAGCGGGCACGATAGGCCATGAGCTGGACTCCCGGTGTTCGGTTGCTCTAAACCTCCACCCCCAACTGCCAAAACACAAACGTCCAGGTATCGGTGAGCTCGTCCAGCACCTTGTTGAGCGGCTTGCCGGCGCCATGTCCCGCCCGAGCCTCGAGGCGGAGGAGCACCGGCCGGTCCGACGAGGTGGCCGCCTGCAGGCGGGCGGCCATCTTGCGGGCGTGCATCGGGTCGACCCGGGTATCACTTTCGGCGGTCGCGAGCAGCACCGCCGGATAGCGCACCCCGTCCCGCACGTGATGATAGGGTGAGTAGGCCCGCAGCCAGCGGAACTGTTCGGGGTCCTCGGCCGAGCCGTATTCCGGAATCCACAGGCGGGCGATGAGAAAGCGGTGGTACCGCAGCATGTCGAGCAGCGGCACCTGGATCACCACGGCGCCGAACAGCTCGGGACGCTGGGTGAGCACCGCCCCCATCAGGAGCCCGCCGTTGCTCCCGCCTGCCGCGGCGAGCCGCTCGGGGTTGGTGTACCGCTCCCGGATCAGCCACTCGGCTGCCGCGATGAAGTCGTCGAAGCTGTTCTGCTTGTGCCCCAGCATCCCGCCCTGGTGCCACGCCTCGCCGTACTCCCCGCCGCCGCGGATGTTGGGGATGGCGACGACCCCGCCCCGCTCCAGCCAGAGGAGGAGGGAGCGGGAGAACGCGGGCGTCATGCTGATGTTGAACCCGCCGTACCCGCTGAGATACACCGGGTTGGCGCCGTCCCGCGGCAGCCCGCTCCGGTGCACGACGAACATCGTCACCTCGGTGCCGTCCCGCGAGGGATAGCCGACCTGCCGCACCTCGTACCGGCTCGGATCCAGATCGGCGTCCACCCGCCGCCAGAGCTCGGTGGTGCCGGCCGGAAGAGCGAGGCGGTAGACCGTGGGCGGCACGGTGTAGGAGGTGAAGCCGTAGTAGAGCTCGTCGCCGTCCCATTCGCCCGAGAGGCCGAACAGCGACCCGATCGTGGGCAGGGCCACCTCGCGGACGCCGTTCCCCTCGAGATCGGCGAGACGGAGCCGCGACGCCGCCCGCTCCAGGTAGCTCAACGCCAGCGTCGAGCCGGCGATCCGGAACCCGTCGAGCACGGCATCCGTTCTCGGCGGCACGATCTCCCGCCAGCCCTCCCGCGCGGGCCGCTCCGGTTCCACCACATAGAGCCGGTATGTCGGCGCGTCGAGGTTGGTCCGCAGGTACAGCCGGCCGCGGACCACCTCGCCGTCGAAGGTCGCCGCCACGTCCTTGGCGACCGGCACCGGCGGCGTCCCGGCGACGAGGTCCTGCAGGTAGAGGTCGGTCTGGTCGAACGTGCGGGCGACCCCGATCACGAGCCACCGGCCGTCGGGACTCAGGCCGACGCCGGGCCAGTGCTCCTTCTCCGCCGGGCGGAAGATCAGCGGGTCTCCCGCCGAATCGGTGCCCAGCCGGTGGAAGAACACCGAGCGGTGGTAATGCTCCTCGCCCTCGGGCACCTCGCCTCCGGCGGGATAGCGGGTATAGTAGAAGCCGCTGCCGTCGGGGAGCCACGCCAGGTCCGCCGAGCGCGTCCGCGGGATGCGATCCGGCAGCGGCGCGCCCGAGTCTACCTCCAGCACGTGGAGCAGGCTCTGCTCACTCCCGTTCTCCGACAGCCCGTAGGCCAGGAGGCGCCCATCCTCGCTGGGATAGAACCAGTCGAGGGCGGTCGTGCCCTGCGCGTCGAGCTGATTGGGATCGATGAGGACGCGGTCCTCACCGTCTCGGCCCTCACGGACGTACAGCACGGGCTGGTTCTGGCGGCCGTCCCGCCGCTGGTAGAAGTAGCGCCCGGCCACCGGCTCCGGCGTGCTCAGCGCGCCGATCGAGAGGAGCTCGTCCAGCCGGGCGCGCAGACGGGCACGGGCGGGCACCGCGGCGAGGAGCGACTCCGTCAGCGCGTTCTGACTCGCGGTCCACGCCTGGGTCCGCGGATCGTCCCCCTGCTCCAGCCACCGGTATGGATCGGGGATCGACTCGCCATGCAGGGTCTCGACCTCGTCACCACCGGAGGCCGGCGGATAGAGCGGGCGGGACGACATCATCGACGCCGGTGAGGTTCAGTCACCGAGGCTGATGCCCAGCTCCCGGGCGGTCGCGATGATGTCGCTGTCCAGCGGGACGTTCTTGGATCGGCCCACGACCTGGTCGAGCGGCACGCGGGTGATGTCGGCGCCGTTGAGACCCACCATGGTGCCGAAGGCGCGGTCGGCGATGGCCCGCACGGCCGCGCCGCCGAAGCGGAGCGCCAGCAGCCGGTCGTACGTCGTGGGCGACCCCCCGCGCTGCAAGTGACCCAGGACCAGGGTGCGGGTCTCCTTCCCGGTGCGATGCTCGATCGCGCGCGCCACCTTGCTGCCGATGCCGCCCAGCCGGTCTACCGTGCCGACACCCCGTCGCTCGACCAGCTCGATCGCGCCGTCGCGCGGCCGCGCCCCCTCCGCGACCACCACGATGCTGAACCGTCGCCCGGCCGCTTCGCGGGTGCGGATCTTCTGGCACACCTTCTCGATGTCGAACGGAATTTCGGGCAGCAGGATCACGTCCGCGCTCCCCGACAAACCGCTGTACAGCGCGATCCAGCCGGCGTAGCGCCCCATCAGCTCCACGACCATCACCCGGTCGTGGCTTTCGGCCGTGCTGTGCACCTTGTCGAGCGCCTCGGTGGCGGTGCTGACTGCGCTGTCGAACCCGAAGGTCCGCTGAGTGCCGGCGACGTCGTTGTCGATCGTCTTGGGGACGCAGACCACCGGAAGGCCCTTGCACCAGAGCTGGTGGGAGATCTGCAGGCTGCCGTCGCCGCCGATCGAGACCAGCGCATCGAAGCCGCTCGCATGGAACGCCGCGACCAGATCGTCCGAGCGGTCGACCTCGTATTCCTTGCCTTTCGGGTCCCGCATCACGTAGCAGAAGGGGTTGCCCCGATTGGTGGTCCCGAGGATAGTGCCGCCGAGGTGGGTGATGCCGCGGACCGAGTCGGGACCGAGCCGAACCACGCCGTTGAAGGACAGCAGTCCCTCATAGCCGCGCTGAATCCCGTAGGCCTGCCACCCCCGGGAATGGGCCGAGAGCACCACCGCCCGGATGACCGCATTGAGGCCCGGGGCGTCCCCGCCGCCGGTGGAAAGCGCGATCCGCATCACCTGGAGCTCTGGAGTATCCGCACCACCTCACCCGGCTCGGCGTGCCGCCGAGAGGCCTTCTTGGAAAAGACCACCTTGCCATCCACCGTCACGTCGAACACTCCGCCCGACGACGGGATCATCCGGACGTCGGCATCAGGAAACGATTGCTTCAGCTCGGCCGCCAGACCGGCAGCCCTTGGCTGGTAGTTTCAGACGACGCAGTAGGTGATAGTGGCGATCACGCCGTTCTGCTCCGGGTTATGGGGGCCGCCGCGAATCGTAGTCCGCCCGGGGGGAGATGCCAAGGGACTCCTGGCGGGTGTGACGGCGCTCCTTGTCAGTCAGGCCGGCGCACCGTATCTATTTGAGCCATGCGAACCTACCGAGAGGGTACCTGCGGCCGGGAGCTGGCGCTTCTGGCCTTGGTGATCTGCGTCGCGTCCCCGCTGGTCGCCCAGGAGCGCCGCTACCTCGGGGAGCTTGGCGCGGCGGCCGTGTACCAGTCCTTCGACGGGTCCGCCAAGCTCAAGAGTGCCCCCGGCTTCCTGCTCCGGGGAGGACTCTGGCTCCCCATCAACTTCTCGGTCGAGGGCGAGGCGGCGTTCGCCAAGCCCAAGGCTGAAGCCGATGATGTCGGGACCGACTACAAGGCCTTCACGCTGTCCCTGCTGTACAACATCCCGGTCGGCCGCACCAACTGGTTCTACCTCAAGGCCGGCGGTGGATCGAACAAGTACGGGTCGGACTGCCCGGGTGACCAAGAGCCGACCGCGCCGACCGCGTGCGGCAATAGCGGCGTGTTCGCGGGCGGCGCCGGGTTCCGCGTCGGCCTGGGCCCGACGCTCATGGCTCGGGGCGAGGCGCTGCTCAGCAGCCTCAAGTCAAAAAACTCGAGCACCCTCACCAACTTCGGGCTGAACGTCGGCCTGAGCCTGATGCTCGGCAGTAAGCCCATCCCCGACTCCGACAACGACGGCATCCTCGACAATAAGGATCGCTGCCCCGACACCCCCGCCGGTGCCCAGGTGGACGGCCGAGGCTGCAGCGGCGACTCCGATACCGACGGCGTCCCCGACGGGGTGGATCGCTGCTCCGGCACGCCACCCGGCGCCACGGTCGATGCAAAGGGTTGCACTCGCGATTCCGACGGGGACAACATCCCCGACGGCATCGACCGCTGCCCGGATACGCCCGCCGGCGTCCTGGTGGACCCCGCCGGTTGCCCCAAGGACAGCGACGGCGACGCCATTCCCGACGGCCTCGACCGCTGCTCCGAGACCCCGCGCGGCGCCACGGTGGATGCCCTGGGCTGCCCCGGCGACGAGGACGGCGACGGTGTCCTCGACGGCCTCGACCGGTGTCCCCGGACCGCTCCTGGGGCCACCGTGAACCCGTCAGGCTGCGCCGCCGGCCAGGCGCCGGCCAGGAACGCGCCGACCGGGCAACCGACGCCCACGGGTCAGCCAAACCCGACCGGACAGCCGAACCCCTCGGGGGCTCCGGTCGTCCCGGTGCCCCCGCCCGGCGGCATTCGATCACCCCAGCCGGTTCCCAAGCCCGCGGCCAAGGACTCCGTGAGTCTCAAGCCCGGGGCCGCGGCAGCCGCGGCGCCCGGGGCAGCGGCGGCCGCAGCCAAGCCAAGCGCGACCAGGATCGTGGCCGGCGTGATTCCAGGCGTCGCGTTCGACCAGGGTTCGGCCCGCCTGCGCCCCGAGTCCTACGTGTCGCTCGACTCGATCGCCGACATCCTGCAGGCCGACAGCACGATCCGGGTGGAGATCGGCGCGCACACCGACACCGGCACGCCGGCGGCCTCCGCCCAGCACCTGACCAACCTTCAGGCGGAGGCCGTGCGAACCTACCTGGTGACCAAGGGCGTGAAATTCCAGCAGGTGGTCGCCCAGGGGTACGGGTCGAGCGTTCCCCTCACGCCCGACACCAGCCCGCGCGGACGCGCCGCCAATCGGCGCGTGGAGATTCGACCGGTGGCGGCAGCGGGCCCCTGATTTGCAGAGTTGCCGGAATACGGGCGACGTATCGCTCCCGCGTTCCGGCAACTCTCACTTCAGGGCCACATGTCGCGACCGCTCGCCTGCGGTGTTCTGTTCGTTCTCCTGCACATTGCACCGCTGAACCTTGCACCGGCGGCCGCTCAGGAGCCGGAGCGCTGGGGCGACGAGCTTCCGCCGGCGCCTGAGTTCTCCGCGATGCCGGTCGCGCCGATCCTCGATTCGGTGCGCTGGCCGGCGCCACCGCTGCATCGCCCGCCCGCGCAGGTGCGTGCCGTATACGTGAACGCCTGGGCGTTCGGGGGCAGTCGCTTCCGCGACCTCGTCGCCCTCGCCGATCGCACCGAGATCAACGCTCTTGTCATCGACGTGAAGGACGACACCGGCTACCTGACGTACCGGTCCAGCGTCCCGACCGCCGTGCAGATCGGCGCCAATCAGCAGCTCCGCGCCCGTGATACCGAAGCACGACTCCGCCTCCTCCGCGAGCACGGCATTCACCCGATCGCCAGGATCGTGGTGGCCAAGGATCCGCTGCTGGCCTCGCGCAAGCCCGAGTGGTCGGTGCGCCAGGTGAACGGCGGTCTCTGGCGGGATCGACTGGACTTCGCCTGGGTCGATGCCTTCAACGATTCGGTCTGGATCTACGCGGCCCAGCTCGCGGCCGAGGCGGTGCGCATGGGCTTCGCCGAGGTGCAGTACGACTACGTGCGCTTCCCCGACGAGCCCGAGAGCCGCCTGGCCACCGCCGTCTTCGCCGGGCGGCGCGAGGGGGAGACCAAGCGGCAGGGCGTCACCCGCAATCTCCGCCTCCTCGGCGACCGCACCCGACCGCTCGGCGTGCCGTTCACCATCGACGTTTTCGGGCTCACGACCAGCGCCCGGACCGACATGGGGATCGGGCAGTACTGGGAGGATCTCGTCACCACCGCCGACGTGGTGCTGCCGATGGTCTACCCCAGCCACTATGTCCGCGGGGTCTACAACCTCAAGCGTCCGAACAACGAGCCCTACCAGCTCATCCGCCGGGCGATGCAGGACGCCCTCCGCCGCTCAGCGCCGCTCGGGAAGACCGCGGAGGTACGACCCTACCTGCAGGCTTTCACCCTCGGGTCGCCGCGCTATACCCCGGCCCTGGTCCGCGAGCAGATCCGGGCCGCGGAGGAACTGGGGCTCAAGTCCTGGGTGCTCTGGAACCCGCGCAGCGCCTACGATCAGGGGATCTTTCGCCCCGAGCCAGCGGCCGTGGGGATGACGGCCGAGGACACCGGGCGTCCGGATTCGGGGACGGAATGACCCCGGACGCCCCCGGCTCCGGGCACCGCCGGTAATCGCAAGTAACACGTTGACAATGGCTTGACTTAGCCAGCCCCGGGCGGCCCGCCCCTTGCCCCACCTGCCTTGACCGGCATCGTGCCGGCTGTATTCTCAATCATCGCTGCGAGATTCCATACAGGGAGTGGCCTTCCCGCCGTCCGGCCCGGAAGCCCGCTCCTTCTACGTCACAGGAGCGCATGATGCACATCGGTTCTCGCCTTGGCCTGGTGCTCGTCGCCGCCGCCCTCATCGGGACGACCCCCGCGGCGGCTCAGGGCAAGGCCCCGGCCGGTCCCACCCCCGCGCTGGCCCAGAAGGGCGACTCGATCTTCCACGGGCCGGGCCTGTGCTACGCCTGCCACGGCGCCAACGCGCAGGGCGCGGTGGGACCGAACCTCACCGACTCCGAGTGGATCCACGGCGACGGCTCCTACGACTTCATCGTGGCGACCGTGACCTCCGGCATTCCCAAGGAGAAGGCCAAGGGTGGCGTGCCGATGCCGCCCAAGGGCGGGAGCAGCATCAGCGACGAGGATGTGAAGGCCGTCGCCGCCTACGTCTATTCGCTGAGCCACAAACTCCAGTAGGCCCCTGATTCAGGCCGGACCGCGAGGGCGCACCGACGGTGCGCCCTCGTCGTGTTTCACGGCTACCTTCCGGCATGACCGCCAACCGTCTCGGCACGGCCCGCTCGTCCTACCTCCGCTCCGCCGCCCACCAGCCGATCCACTGGTTTTCCTGGGGCGAGGAGGCCTTCACCGCCGCCCGGAGCGCCGACAAGCCGGTGCTGCTCGACATCGGCGCCGTCTGGTGTCACTGGTGCCACGTGATGGACGGGGAGTCCTACGAGGATCCCGATCTGGCCGAGTTCCTCAACCAGCATTTCATCTGCATCAAGGTGGACCGGGACGAGCGGCCCGACGTCGATGCCCGCTACCAGCACGCCGTCCAGGCGATCACCCGCCAGGGCGGCTGGCCGCTCACCGCCTTCCTCACGCCCGCCGGTGAGGTCTTCTATGGCGGGACCTACTTCCCGCCCGACGGGAAGTACGGCCGCCCCGGCTTTCGCACCGTGCTGGCCGGAGTGCTCGAGGCCTATCGCTCCCGGCGGGACCAGGTGACGGCGCAGGCCGACGCCATCCGGCGGGTCCTCGATGCCGCCCTCGACGAATTCGCTCCCGGCGAGGCCTCGCCCGCGCTGCTCAACGGCGCCGTTCGCCAGATCGCCTCAGTGTTCGACCGGATCAACGGCGGGTTCGGCAGCCAGCCCAAGTTCCCCCATCCGGGCGCGATCACCCTTCTGCTGCACCGGTGGTGCGATGCCCCCGATGCCGAGACCCGGCGGATCATCGAACGCACGCTGGAGGGGATGGGTCGGGGCGGCGTCTACGACCAGCTCGCCGGCGGATTCCATCGCTACAGCGTGGACGCCGAGTGGATCGTGCCTCACTTCGAGAAGATGTCCTACGACAACTCGGAGCTGCTCAAGGCCTATCTCGACGCGCACGCTCTCTTCGGCACCGAGGAGTACGCCGAGGTGGCCCGGGGAATCGTCCGCTGGGTGCGGGAAGTGATGGCCGATCCGGAGGGCGGGTACGCCGCGAGCCAGGATGCCGACGTGGGCCTCGACGACGACGGCGACTATTTCACCTGGACCCGCGAAGAGGCCGCCGAGGTGCTCTCGCCGGACGAGATGGACGTCCTCGGCGAGTACTACGACATCGGCACCGCCGGGGAGATGCATCACCATCCCGGCAAGAACGTGCTGTTCGTCGCCGTGAGCATGCCTGATCTCGCCCGACGCCTCGGTCGGCCGGAGGCCGAGGTACGGTCGCTCCTCGAAACCGGCCGGGCCAGCCTCCTGGCCGCGCGGGAGCGGCGTACCGCCCCCTTCGTGGATCGCACCCGCTACGCCAACTGGAATGCCATGATGGCCTCCGCCCTGCTCCGCGCCGGCGAGGTCCTGGGCGACGGTTGGGCCCGCGAGCATGCCCTGCTCACCCTCGATCGCCTGCGCCGGGAGTCGGGCGACCCCGACGCCCTCCCGCATACGCCCGGGGGCGTGACCGGCCTGCTGGAAGACCAGGTGCACGCCGCGGCCGCGGCGCTCGACGCCCACGAAGTCACGGGGGAAGCGGACTGGCTGCGCTGGGCAGAGGCGCTCATGGAGCGGGTCTGGCGGGAGTATCGCGACGAGGTTCGCGGGGGACTGTTCGACACGGTGCCCGCCCGCCAGGGCGAAGGCCTCCTCCCCACCCGCCTCAAGCCGATTCAGGACACGCCCACCCCGAGCCCCAACGGCGTGGCCGGCGTCGTCTGCGCCCGGCTCCATGCCCTCACCGAGGACGTGCGCTGGGCGGAGCGGCGAGAGGAGCTCGTGGAGGCCTTCGCGGGTGGCGCCGCCTCACTCGGGCTTCACGGCGCGGCGTATCTGCTGGCACTCGACTGGCAGCTCAACCCGCCGACTCACCTGGTGGTGACCGGTGCCGCCGGCGACCCGACGGCGGAGGCGCTTCATCGCGCCGCTCTCGCCGGCTTCGCGCCGCGCCGGGTGGTCCGGCGCCTGCTTCCGGACTCCGCCGATGCGCCGCT
>DATCWW010000116.1:0-2046 GCA_036566145.1 Gemmatimonadales bacterium | reverse complement strand
CCGCTCGCGGCCGGCGCCGCGGCGATCCTGGTTGCGGGCTATCTCCTCGGAGCGCGAGGCTCGCGCACGGCCGCGCTGCCGATGACCTTCGGCGCGACGGTCAAGGTCACGTGGGATCCCCAGATGGAGGTGCTGCCGGCGATCTCGCCCGACGGCAAGACGGTCGCCTACGCCAGCGGCACGTCGTCCCGGATGCGGGTGTACGTCCGGCCGGTGGCCGGCGGACGCGGCATCGCGCTCACCGACGACACCACGCAGGTCCAGTCGCATCCGCGCTGGTCGCCCGAGGGCAGCCGGGTGCTGTTCCTCGAGCGGGGCGGGGTCGTGAGCGTGCCCGCCACGGGCGGCCCCGAGACGGCCGAAGTGCCGCCGGGGCGCACCGGGCCGGTGATCTCGGCGGCCTGGGCCCCCGACGGGAAACGGATCGCGTACGTCGTGGGCGACTCGGTCTTCGTCCGGGAAACCCGCGGCGAATCCCACGGCATCGCCCGGGTGTTCGAGGCCCACGGCTGCGCCTGGAGCCCCGACGCCCGGTACCTCGCCTGCTCCTCCGGCAACGCGATCGCGCTCGCCCCGGGCCTGCTGTTCGGCAACGCGTCGCCCAGCCGGGTGGTGAGCGTGCGGGTGGGCGACGGCCGGGTCGTCCCGCTGACCGACAGCCTCTCCCCCAACCTGAGCCCGGCCTGGTCGCCCGACGGCCGCTGGGTCTACTACCTCTCCAGCCGCTATGGGCCGCGCGACATCTTCGCTCAGGCGGTGACCGGAGGCGAGCCGAGTGGTCCGGCCCTTCGGCTCACGACCGGTCTCAACGCCCACACCATCTCCCTCTCGGCGGACGGCCGGCGGATCGCGTACGCCGATCTCGCGATCGAGAGCAACGCCTGGTCGGTGGCCGTGCCGGCGCACCCGCCGGCGCCGGCCACGAGCGCGGTCCAGGTCACCCACGGGTCCCAGTTCGTCGAGTCCACCCAGCTCTCCCGCGACGGCCGCTGGCTGTACTACGACTCGGACCTGAGCGGGAACATGGACCTGTACCGGATGGCCCTGCCCGCCGGCGCGCCCGAGCGGCTCAGCACCGACTCGAGCGACGACTTCTGGCCCACGCCGTCGCCCGACGGCCGCGAGGTCTCGTTCCACTCGTGGCGGGGCGGCTCGCGCGACATCTGGGTCATGCCGCTCGACGGCGGCCCGCTCCAGCGGGTGACCTCGTCGCCCGCCCAGGAGGCGATGGCTGCCTGGGCGCCCGACGGGAATCGCCTCGCCTACTCCATCTTCGGCGGCCGGGGAGGGATCTGGACGGTGCGCCGCGCGCGGAGCGGCGGCGCCTGGGAGAAGCCAGTCGAGCGGCTGGGCTGGGGGTTCTTCGCCACCTGGTCGCCCGACGGGCGCACCATGGCGTTCGGCAACTCACTCACCCGGGGCGCGCTCTGGATCATGCCGGCCGACTCGGGCCCGCCCCGGCTCCTCGCCGACACTACCGGGCCGCGCGCCGTGTGGGGCGACGAGGCCCGGTGGAGCGACGACGGCCGGGCCATCTACACCCGAAGCGCCGACTCGACCGGCACGAGCTTCTGGCGCATTCCGCTCGACGGCGGCCCGCCCGTGCGGCTGGTGGCGTTCGAAGGGGGACAACGCTCGTCGGGCGGATGGGGCGCCGCGGCGGGCCGGCTGGCCTACACCAGGTCGGAAGAGCGCAGCGACGTGTGGGTGATGGAAGTGAGAAGGCGGTAGGGCGGAAAGGCGTGCGGGCGTAAGGGCGGCTCTGTCATCCCGAGCGAAGCGAGGGACCTGCTACGCGGGCGTCGGAGCCGGGTCAGCAGGTTCCTCGTCGCTTGCGCTCCTCGGAATGACAGGGCAGCGCCCTTACGCCTTTCCGCCCTTCCGCCATATTCTTCCCCATCCCCATGTCCGACCTCACCCGCCTCACCACCGCGCTCGAGCAGCGCTACCGGATCGAGCGCCAGCTCGGCGCCGGCGGCATGGCGACGGTCTTCCTCGCCACCGACCTCAAGCACGACCGCGAGGTGGCGCTCAAGGTGCTCCGCC
>DATCWW010000182.1:0-9776 GCA_036566145.1 Gemmatimonadales bacterium | reverse complement strand
CCGGCCCTCGTGGCCGACGAGCACGGCGATCTCGCGGTGGCCGGGTCGCCGGAGCTGGAGCGGCTGGTCGGGGTGGCGCAGGCGGTGCTCGGCCAGGAGGCGTCGGCGCGGTGAGCCCGGCCGCCGCGGAGCGGGCGGCCGCGTTGCGCCAGCAGATCGAGCGCGCCAACTACGCGTACTACGTGCTCGACGCGCCGGAGATCACCGACGCCGAGTACGACCGACTCTTCCGCGAGCTGCAGGCGCTGGAGTCGGCCAACCCGGAGCTGCAGCTTCCCGACAGTCCCACCCAGCGGGTCGGCGCCGAAGTCGCGAGCGCGCTCGCCAAGTATACCCACCGCCGTCCCATGCTCTCGCTCGCCAACGCCTTCTCCGATGAAGAGCTGTCCGCGTGGGAGGAGCGCAACGCCCGGATCGTCCCCGAGGTGCGGCGGGAGGAGTACAGCGTCGAGATCAAGATCGACGGCGCGGCGGTGAGCCTCACCTACGAGGCCGGCCGGCTCACCGTCGGCGCCACCCGCGGCAACGGCACCATCGGCGAGAATATCACCGCCAACCTCCGGACCATCGCCGACATCCCGCTGGCCCTCAAGGGGAAGGGGTGGCCCCGGGTGATGGAGGTCCGGGGCGAGGTGTACCTGCCCTACGTCGGGTTCACCAAGATCAACCAGGCCCGCGCGGAGGAGGGGCAGCCGCCCTTCGCGAATCCGCGCAACGCGGCCGCGGGCGGGCTCCGGATGCTGGATCCGGCGCTGACCCGGAGGCGGCGGCTCCGGATGTTCGCCTTCTCGGTGGAGCCGATCGAAGGCGCGCTCCCGGCCCGGACGCACTGGGAGACGCTCGATCTCCTCGACGCGTGGGGGTTTCAGGTGGAGCCTCACCGCGTGCGCTGCGCCGGGCTCGACGAGGTCCGGCAGCGGGTGACCGGCTTGGAACAGCTGATTCCCCACCTGGCCTTTCAGGCCGACGGCATCGTGGTCAAGGTGGACCCGCTCGCGCTGCAGACGGAGCTTGGCGTCGTGGGCGGGCGCGAGCCGCGCTGGGCCATCGCCCGGAAATTCGCGCCCGAAGTCGCCGTCACCCGGGTGAACGACATCCTGATCAACGTGGGGCGCACCGGCGCGCTCAATCCCTGGGCGGCGCTGGAGCCGGTGGAGATCACCGGCGTGACCGTGAGCAGCGCCACGCTGCACAACGAGGACCTGATCGCCCAGAAGGACATCCGGATCGGCGACTGGGTCGAGGTCATCCGGGCCGGCGAGGTGATTCCCCAGGTGGTCCGGCCCCTGGTAGACAGGCGTCAGGGCGACGAGCGCCGGTTCGTCATGCCCGACCGCTGCCCCCGCTGCGGGACCGCGGTAGAGCGGCCCGCCGACGAGGCGATGCGCTATTGTCCCAACGTGAGCTGCCCGGGCCGGGTGCTCGAGGGGCTGGTGCATTACGCCTCCCGCGACGCCATGGACATCCGGGGGCTGGGCTACGAGCGGGTGCGCCAGCTGCTCGACGAGGGGCTCCTCCGCGACGTCGCCGATCTCTACGACCTGACCGCCCCCCGGCTGATGGAGCTGGAGCGCTTCGCCCGGCAATCGGCCGAGCAGCTGGTGGCGGCGATCGACGCCTCGCGCCAGCGTCCGCTCTCGAGCCTGCTCTTCGGCCTGGGCATCCGGCACGTGGGCAAGACCGTGGCGCAGCTGCTCGCCCGGCGCTTCGGGACCATGGCCGGCCTGATGGGCGCGTCGGAGGAGGCGATCAACGATGTCCCGGGAATCGGCGGAGCGATCGCGGAGGCGGTGGTGGGCTTCTTCGGCGAGCCGCGGAACCAGCGCCTGATCGAGCGGCTGGAACGAGCCGGGCTCACCTTCGTCGAGCCCCGGGCCGCGGATGCGGGCGGGGCGCTCGCGGGAAAGGCGTACGTGCTCACCGGCACCCTGCCGGCCCTGAGCCGGTCGGAGGCGACCGACCTGATCGAGCGGGCGGGTGGGCGGGTGGCGGGAAGCGTGAGCAAGAAGACCGACGCGGTGGTCGCCGGCGCGGACGCCGGGGGCAAGCTGGAAAAGGCGCGCGCGCTCGGGGTCGAGGTCATCGACGAAGCCGAGCTCTTGCGTCGCGTCGGACGCGGGTCCTAAGATGCAGCACCCTCAACCCGACATCCCATGAGCACCAGCCAGAGCCAGGTCCCCCACGGCGGCGTCCGCATCGGCCGCCGGGTCCTCCACCAGTTGCGCGCCTCGCTCGAGCGCGACACCGGCCTGCAGGCTTCGAGCTACCTGCAGGAGGCCGGATTCGCGGGCGGCGAGGAGCTCTACGCCGAGTTCGCCGAGTGGCTGCTGGCCACCCGCGGAGTCGAGCGCCCGGACGAGCTGGACATGGCCTACCTGAGCGAGGCCCTGGCCGAGTTCTTCACCGACCAGGGCTGGGGCGCGCTCACCGCCCGCCCGCTGGGCGCGGTGCTCGCGCTGGACGCGGCCGACTGGGCCGAGGCGGGGGGAGGATCCAGCGAATTCCCCTCCTGCCACGTGACCTGCGGGATGCTGGCCGATTTCTTCGGCCGGATGTCCAACGGGCTCGTCGCCGTCATGGAGGTGGAGTGCCGGTCCCGGGGCGACGGCCGCTGCCGCTTCCTGGCCGGCGCCCCCGAGACCCTGAGCGCCCTGTACGACCGGATGGCCCAGGGCGCCCCCTACCCCGAGGCGCTGGGCGTCAGCCCGGACGCTTGATCAGCCGGACGTCGCCCGAGCCGGTCTCCACCGCGATCCGTCCCCGGCCCGACCCGATCCGCCCGACCAGGTGATCGCGGGCGTGGCGGGTCACCTGCAGCGGGAAATCGCTCTCGATGTCGCCGCTCGACGTCTCGATCTCGACCTCGGCGTCGAGGGTCGGCGGCGCGGTGAGCGCCACGTCGCCCGAGCCGGTTTCCACGCTCAACGACTGGACCTCGGTGCGCAGGTCGGCCCGGACCGTGCCGCTTCCGGTCTCGAGCGACAGGCTCGGGGCACTCACGGTGGCCAGCTCGATGTCGCCGGAGCCGGTCTCCACCGTGAGTCGCTCGGCGGTGAGCTCGGTGCCGTTCACGTTGCCGGAGCCGGTATCCACCGTGAGATCGCGACCCTTGAAGCGGGACACCTCGACCGAGCCCGAGCCGGTATCGACGTTGAGCAGGCCCTGTCCGTCGGTCACGCGGACGATGCCGGAGCCCACGTCCACCGTGAGCTCGCCCTTGACGCCGCTGGCGGTGACCGGCGCGTTATGGGCATCCACCCGAAGCTCACCCTCGACGTTCGTCACCGAGACCTTGCCCACCGCGAGGTGCACCGCCAGGCGGCGGCCGGCCGGCACCCGGATGCGGAGGTCGGCTCCCGCCTCCAGGCCGGAGCCGCTGCCGCGGATCTCGACCCGGCGGCCGTAGTCGTCCCGGTGGCGGTGATGCCGGTCGCCCCAGTCCCAATCGTCGTCGCCGAAGGTGCCGTCCTCCTGTACCCGGAGCGTGGTCGACGATCCGGCGCCCAGGGACGGCGCCACCAGGTGGCCGTCGGGGTAGATCACCCGGAGGGCCTCGCCGCCGCGAAGCTCGCCCTGCTCCACCTTGAGCCTGGCGGCGTCGCGACCGGTGCGGGTCAGGTCCACGGTCACGTTGCCGGTGCCGGCCTCGACCGAGACCGCACCCACGAGGTTGTAGACGGCCACGTCGTCGCCCTGGAGCTGGAAGCGCTCGGGCTGCTGGGCCGCGCCGGTGCTGGCGAGAAGGAGCAAGGGGACGGCGAAGGCGGCGCGCATCGGCACTCCGGGTAGGGGACGCCGCTTAGACAGGCGACGCCCGGCCCGGGGTTGCATCGGGATCAGAGCCGGGAGGCGTAGTCGGGCCGGACGATGATCTCGCCGTTCTGGATGATCTCGCGATCCCAGGGGAGGATGATGAAGTTGTCGGTCTCGAAGGCGTGGAAGTCCGGGGTGTATTCCCCGGTCTTGAACGACACGGCGGAGCGGACCTCGGCCGGCTTCATGGCGCGGACTTCGTTGAGCGCGAGCCGCATGGTGCTGCCGCTCTCGCAGGTCTCATCCACGACCAGGATCCGGCGGCCGCGGATGGTGGGCGGCGGGCCCGAGATCAGCACCGGGGACTCGTCTTCGTCCCGCCGGGTGACGGCCATGCTGGTGAACTCGCACTGGAGGATGGAGGCCACCACCACTCCGGGAATGACGCCGGCCTTCGCGATGCCGAGTACGATCTCGGGCTGGTACTCCCGCGCTACCCTGAGCGCGAGGGCGCGGCAGAGTTCGCCGAAGAAGGCCCAATCGACCTCGAGCACGCCTCGAGGCCCGGGCGAGGATGTCCGTCGCATGCGCACCTCCGCGGGGTTCTCCCCAACCTACGCCCGGCCCGCGGGGCGGGCAACTCGCGCGCTCGCGTTGCGGGGCCTTCCCGCCGACGATACATTGAGCGCAGGCCAAGATGTTGTCCTTGTTCGACTTTGCTCGGAGAGCCCCGGGTCCCGATGAGCTTCTGGCGACGCCTGATGGGCAAGGAATCCCGCGAGACCCTGCAGCCCCAGCGCCTGGACTACCTCAACGAGGGGTTGGCGCTGGAGCGGCAGGGCGACTACGAAGCCGCGCTGACCTCCTACCGCCTGGCCTACCGGGACAATCCGTCCGACGCCCGCATCCTGCTCAACATGGCGATCGCCTGCACCAAGACCGGCCAGCCGGAAGAGGCGATCCGGCACTACAAGCGCGCCCTGGAGCTGGACCACAGCCTGGTCGGCGCGCACTACGGCGTCGCGTTCCTTCTGCTCAAGCGGGGCGACGCGCAGCAGGCGGCGGACCACCTGCGCGCCTTCCTGGCCCGGCCGCCCAAGGGCCCCGACGCCGATCGCTGGATCCGCCACGCCGAGAGCGCGCTGCGCGACATCGCGAGCAGTCCCGCGCCGGAGACGACGTGAGCCGCTGGCGCCGCCTGCTGCCGGTGCTGGCCGTGCTGGGATGCAGTGGCCTCGATGAGGGAGACGGGGGGGTGGTGGCGCTCCAGGTCGAGGTTCCTGTGCCCCCCGACGTCGAGGTGGGCGACACCCTCCAGCTCCACGCCACCGCTCTCGACGCCAACGGCGATCCGGTGGACGTGGCGATCAGCTGGCAGGCCGCCGATCCCACCGTGTCGGTGAATGCGACCGGCCTGGTGACCGGGGTGAGCGCGGGCACCGGCCGGGTGCAGGCGCGCGAGGGATCGCTCGGATCCAACGTGGTGACTCTGACCGTGATCGCCCGGGCCGATACGCTCCTGCTGCTGGGCGACTCGATCCGGACCGTGCCCGCCGAGCCGGGCACCAGCGGCGACCTGGTGACCGAATTGCGGACCTTCGCCCCCGACACCACGGTCGCCAGCCGTCCGGTCATCTACGCCATCACCTTCCCCGTCGCGGGCACCGCGCCCGGCGTCACGCTGAGCGGCGGCGCCCAGACCGACACCGTGAACACCGGGGCCGACGGGACCGTCACCGGCATGCAGCTGGTACGGGTCGCGAGCCAGCCGCCGGTGGACAGCGCCGTCGTCACCGTCCGCGCCGAGCGGACCCGCGGCGCCGCGGTGCCGGGGTCGGGCCAGCGGTTCGTCATCCGGTTCGAGTAGGTGGCCGAGCCTCCCCGAACCCTCACCGCGCTCTTCTTCGACGCGATCGACCGGCATGGCGGCCAGCCGGTCGCGATCCGCGCCAAACGGGACGGCCGCTGGGTCGACATTACTCACCGCGAGCTGGCAGACCGGGTTCAGCACCTGAGCCTCGGCCTCCGCGCGCTGGGGGTGGCGCCGGGCGACCGGGTCGCGATCCTCTCCGAGAACCGGCCCGAATGGGCGATCGCCGACTACGCCTGTCTCACCGCACGCTGCACCGACGTCCCGATCTATCCGACCCTGCCCGCTCGCCAGATCGAGTACATCCTCCGCGACGCGGGCGTCTGCGCGATCCTGGTGTCGAACGCCTCGCTGCTGGCCAAGATCGTCGAATCACGCGAGCGGCTCCCCGCCTTGCGCCACGTGATCGCGTTCGACCCCAAGCTTGCCGGCCCGGGCGTGACCCCGCTGGCGGAAGTCGAGGCCCGCGGGGCCTCGGCGCAGCCCGATCACCCCGAGTGGCGCACCGAGGCGGAGGCCACGGGCCCCGACGAGCTGGCCACGATCATCTACACCTCGGGGACCACCGGCGACCCCAAGGGCGTGATGCTCACCCACGGCAACGTCGCCTCGAACGTGACGACGGCGGTGAGCCTGTTCGCCTTCGCCGCCGGCCATGACTGCCTCTCGTTCCTGCCGCTGTCCCACATCTTCGAGCGGATGTTCGGGCACTTCTGCATGCTGCACACCGGCGTGGCGATCAACTACGCGGAGAGCATCGACACCGTCCCGGCGGACATGGCGGACCGCCGGCCGCACTTCATGGCCTCGGTGCCGCGGCTGTACGAGAAGATCTACGGGCGGGTCCTCGAGACCGTGCGGAACGCGTCGGCGCCGCGCCGCGCGCTGTTCGCCTGGGCCCGCCGGGTGGGCGAGGCCTGGGCCGAGCGGACGATCGACCGGCTGCCGATCTCGCCCGCGCTCGCCCTTCAGCGCGCAGTGGCCGACCGCCTGGTCTTCGCCACCCTGCGCGCCCGCACCGGCGGCCGGATCACCTTCTTCATCAGCGGCGGAGCCCCCCTCGCGCCGGAGATCGCCAAGTTCTTCTACGCGGCCGGCATGCCGATCCTGGAGGGTTACGGCCTGACCGAGACCTCGCCGGTGATCGCGGTGAACACTTTCGAGCATCAGCGGCTGGGTACGGTCGGCCGGGCGATCCCCGGGGTCGAGGTGCGGATCGCTCCTGACGGCGAGATCCTGTCGCGCGGGCCGAACATCATGCGGGGGTATTACGGGAAGCCCGAGGCGACGGCGGAGGCGATCGACGCCGAGGGGTGGTTCCACACCGGCGATATCGGCACGCTCGACCCCGACGGATTCCTTCGGCTCACCGACCGCAAGAAGGACCTCATCGTCACCGCGGGAGGCAAGAACATCGCCCCCCAGCCGATCGAGAATCTGGTGAAGACGTGCAAGTTCGTCGCCAACGCCGTGATGCTGGGCGACCGCCGTCCCTTCCCCATCCTGCTGGTGGTGCCCAACCCGACTCCGCTCCTGGCGTGGCTCGCGCGGAAGGGACTGCCCCACGGGTCGCTGGAGGAGCTGGTCATGCGGGCGGAGGTCATGCAGAAGTTCGACCGGGAGATCCGGTTGGTCCTGCGCGACCTGGCGCACTTCGAGATGCCGAAGAAGCTGCTGCTGCTCCCGCGCGACTTCAGCGTCGAGGACGGCGAGCTCACGCCGACGCTCAAGGTGCGCCGGCGGATCGTGGAGGAGCGCCACCGCGCGGCGATCGAGCGGCTGTACCAGGAGGGTGCGGCGTAGCGGGCGCCGTCCTCGTCAACGGCGCGGGGTGCCCACCCAGACGCCGCCTGCGGACGCCATCAGCTCGATCTGTTCGGGCGCCGGGTCGGGCCCCTGCCCTGCTACTCTGAGTCCGGGCAGCACCACGCGGGCCGCTTCTCCGATCCAGCGGGCATCGCCGCCGTAGCCGCCGCCCAGAACAACGCCGCGCATCGTGCGCGACTTGAGCGGCAGCACCCCGCCCCGCAGCACACTCACGCCCGGCTCGTCCCGCACCTCCGGCGGCGGATTCACCAGCACGATTCCGACGCCCCGGTTCCGCTCGGCGAGCTCCCGCCAGTCCCGGCCCGGTCCGCCCACCACGACGAGATACCCCCCGGGCCCCCCGAGGCCGACCAGCGCCGTCAACGCGTCGGGGCCGGGCCCGACATCGTCCGTGGGAAGGTCTGCCGCCCCACCGACGTCGAGCACGCCATCCGCCAGCACGAAGGTCCGGCCACACACCGGGCAGCCCAGCTGGCCGGTGCGGACCGAGCGGTCCTCCACCCGGTCGGGCAGCAGCACCAGGAACCTTTCCTCGTGGTTTTCCGGACAGCGCAGGTGGTCGGTGAGCTCGATGTACATCAGGGCCGGAAGACGACCCAGGTGACCCGGCCCGCGGCGACTGTCACTCGTCGGAGCACCCGTCTCCCGTCGATCTCGGTGCCCACCAGGTAGGTGCCCGCGGGAACGTCGCCGAGCGCGAAGTGCTCGCCGTAGAGCGGATGGGAGTGAGCCTTGTCGCCGTAGGTCTCGATGTAGGAGAACGGCGTCTCGACCGGCACCCGCTTGGCCAGGCCGTAGATCCGGGCCTGCCGTACGGGCGTGCCGGCGCTGTCGAACACCTGACCCGCCACCACCCCGGTTCCCGGCAGCGGCCGGAGCCAGAGCTCGGGGTTGGTGGTATACGGGGGGAAGCGCTGCAGCGAATCCACGATCGCGCCGATGGAGTCGGTCGGCGAGATGGCCAGCTCGAGGTGGAGGTGGTCGTTGGTCGCCCGGCCGGTGTTGCCGACCCGGGAGATCACCTCGCCGGTGCGCACCCGCTGCCCCGCGTGCACGCCGAGCGCGCTGTTGTGGAAGTAGATCGAATAGAGCCGAAAGGTGGTGTCCCGCGCGGTGACGGTGGTGTCGTGGCGGATGGCGACCGTCAGCGCCCCCTGCTCCGCCCGCCCCGCGTAGACCACCGTTCCGCCGAGCGCGGCGTGCACCGGCGTGCCGTCGGGGTTGTTGAACTCGACCCCCTGATGCTGCTGGAAGTTGCCCCCCATCGTCGAGCCGTAGCGATACGTCTGGTCGAGATAGACGTTGCCCGGCGGGGCGATCGGCCGCCGGAGCCACGCCGTGCGTGGCTCCGCGGGGGCGTCGGCCGCGGGCGCCTCGCCGCTCAGACAGGGCCGCACCCGGCCCGCGGACTGGAGCCCGCAGCGAGTCCCGACCCACCGCGTCCCCTCGATCACGATTGCCGGAGGGCCGCCGCTGTCGTGCGCCTCAGGCGCCGCGGAGGCGCTCCAGCCCTTCGGCCCGTGCCGCACGCGCTGGACTCCCCGTTGGGTGCGGATCAGCCACCCGTTCGTGGCGGCCTGGAGGCCCAGCACGTACTCGTTGGCGAGCAGCGGCAGCGCGGTGTCGGCCGGGCCTCGGGCCGGCGGCCCCACGGTGTCGCCGACGGCAGTCCAACTGGCGCCATCGTCGGTGGTGATCTGGAGGCCGTCGGCGGTGGCGATCACGGTGGTGTCGCCCCGGGTGGCGATGCCGCCCGGCACCACGTACTGCCATTCCGGCCCGAGCTGATCGTACGTCCAGTTCTTCCAGCTATGCCCGCCGTCGGTCGAGAGCCCCCAGCCGTTCCCCACCGTGCCGTACCAGATCTGCCCCCGAGGGCCGAACGCGAACGCGTTCACGAAATCCCACGAGATGGCGCCGGCGACGGTATCGCTCCGGATCCGCTCCCAGGTCGAGGCCCCCACTGGAAGGCGGAAGATCCCCTGGCCGTAGGTGCCGACCCACAGCGCGGCCTGGGGATCCCTGGCGATGGCGAGCACTTGCACACCCCACCCGCTACTGTCGGGCAACGCAGGGGGAGCGGAGGGCGCCGTCTCCGGGGCCTGGGCCACGGACCGGGAGGCGAGGATCGCACACGCGAGGAGCGAAGGGAGAAGTCGCATGGGAATCAGCGGCAGCGGAGGAAGTCAGACCGGACCGAGACGGAGCCAGTCCACCTGCACCGACGGAGGCCGGGTCGCGACGAAGAGAATCGCGTCGGCCACATCCGACGGCCGGAGCATGGCGGCACGGGCCGGGAATCCGGGGCGGTGGTCGGGATCGAACG
>DATCWW010000103.1:0-6791 GCA_036566145.1 Gemmatimonadales bacterium | reverse complement strand
GAGCGGAGCCTGCAGGTCGAGCTGCATCGTCTGCCCGGGTTGCACGGCGCGGTAGCTGATCCGGTTCCAGCCGGCGAAGCTGCTGTCGGCCGGATTCACCCGCACGTGGAGGTCGTAGAAGGTGACGTCCCACCACGAGCGGTTGGGATTATCGGCGCCGCGCACGCTGTCGGCGTGGGTGGGAACCGCAGCGTCGCGGCCCTGGGCGGCCGCCGGCTCAGCCTGGTGGAGCAGGAGAGTGGCGAGGCAGGCTACGGTCCAACCGACCCACTGCTTGCTCCTCGTATGACCCACGTTGGCTTTCCCCAGGTGTGATGGATCTCACTGCCCGGCCCGGCCCGCCTGGCCTACTGCGGGTACACACGCCGGGCATCTCACAGCGGCCGATCACATGCGCCTCGGATCCCCGGCGGCCGTCGTCCGTCCGGTCGCCGCTGCCGATTTACCCCCCGCCGCGAAGATCGGTGTTCTCCAGAATCCTGACGCCCGGCTCGTCCCGCCTGGCCGCGGCGATCAACGCTCGCGCGACGCTCTCCGCCGCCACCGGTCGCCAGCGCGCGGGCGCGAGGACGCCGGCGACTTTTCCCACCTGCTCCACCCAGCGGAACGTTCCCCGGTCGCCCAGCAGCAGCGACGGCCGCGCGACCGTCACCGAGTGGAAGCCCAAGGCGATGATGGCCGCCTCCACCTCTCCCTTCACTCGATTATAGAAAAAGCGGGAATTCGTCGAAGCCCCTACGGCGCTCACCAGCAGAAAGTGCCGGGCGCCCCGGGCGACCGTCGCCCTCGCCAACGCCACCGGGTAGTCGAAGTCGACGCGCCGGAATGCCTCCTCGGACCCCGCCTGGCGCATCGTCGTCCCCAAGGCGCAGAAGACGTGCTCGGCGGCGGCCCAGGGCGGGGGAGGCTCGAGCCGGGAATAGTCGACCTGGACGGGGACGACACTCGGTCCCACCAGCCGCGGAGGGAGATCCCGCCGGATCAGTGCCCGCACCTCCCGCCACGCACTGTCCGCGGCGAGCTGCCGCACCAGCGCCTGCCCGACTAGTCCCGTCGCTCCCGCGACGACCGCGACCGCCGGCTCGCTCACGTCGCCAGGAACGGAAGCCCGGCGAGGTCCGCCGTGCGCCAGAGCCCCAGGCTCTTGTCGGCGAAGACGCCGCCGCCCTCGGTGCATCGCTCGTTCAGCAGCTCGAACGGCGCCGGAAACCCGAACGGGTCGCGCTCGAGATCGAGCGGCCGCCAGTCGCCGGTCACGATCTCCTCGTTGACCTCACACTCGGGAAAGGTCGTCGTCAGGAGCCAGGGGATCCTGCACCTGAGCACGTTGCTCAGCGCGCGCCGGATGTCCCCGAACGACAGATGCACCAGGCAGTCGCGGCAGAGGAGCAGGTCGGCCTCCGGCAGGGAGTCGCGGGTCAGGTCGAGCACCACGAAGCTATGCTCGGCGTCGCCGAAGCGCTCCTCCAGCGGCCGGATCAGCTCGGGGAGCAAATCGGCGCCGATGTATCGGGCGACCGGCAGCTCGCTCCGGCGCATCCAGCCGTAGTCGCCGCACGGCAGGTCCAGCAGGACCTCGACGCCGAGGCGGCGCAGCAGGTCCGGCAACGCGGTGGCGAGCACGGCGGTCTGATCCGCGCCCGCGCCGAGGCCGGAACGCGACTGCGGGTCGGACCAGTGGTTGCGCCGGTAGATGTCACGGAAGATCGCGTCGGTGGACGCGGTCTCGCCCTGGCTCGTCAGCTTCTCGAAATGGCGGGGATCGAAGGGAACCGCGTCCCGTCGGGAGCTCACGCCCGAGGGTCAGCGCTTCGCGTCGGCCCGGCGGTCCTTGGTCGCGGACGCGCCGTCGTCGTCGGTGACGGTCAGGTGCACGTTGTAGCGCCCCTGCTCCGAATAGGTGTGGGTCGGGTTCTGCTCGGCCGAGCCGCTGCCGTCGCCGAAGTCCCACTGCCGGCTCACGATGGTCCCGTCGTCGTCCTGGCTCTTGTCCTGGAAGGTGCAGACGAGGTGGTCGCAGTGGACGTCGAAGTCCGCGTGGGGCGGCTCGTTCGATGGCGTCGGCGGCGCGGTGGGCTCGGCCGGGTGGGTCCTGGTGTCGGCCGCGCCGTCGTCGTCCGTCACCATCAGCAGGACGTCGTAGCGCCCCTCCGCGGCGTAGCTGTGCGACGGATTCCGCTCGCTCGAGGTGCTGCCGTCGCCGAAATTCCACGACCAGCTCGCCAGGGTGCCGTCGTCGTCGCTGCTCCGGTCCACGAAGGTGCAGCGGAGCTCCTGGCAGGTGACCTCGAACTCCGCCTTGGGTGGATCGTTCGGCTCGGGAGCCGGAGCAGTGGGGTTCGCCGGGTGCGACTGCGTATCGGCCGCCCCGTCATCGTCGGTGACCCGGAGGCTCACGGTGTACTGACCGGCGGCCGCGTACGTGCGCGACGGGTTCCGCTGGGCGGACGTCGCGCCGTCGCCGAAGTTCCAGCTCCAGCTCGCGACCGTGCCGTCCGAATCCGTGCTCTGGTCGGTGAAGGTGCAGGTCAGCTCCTGGCAGCTCACCGCAAACTCGGCGTGCGGCGCCGCGTTGGACGGCGTCGGGCCGCTCACGCCGACCTGATTCGACGCGATGTCGCTCAGGGCATCGTCGTCGGTCACGGTCAGGGTGACGCTGTAGCTGCCGGATGCGTCGTAATCGTGAGACGGGTTCCGCTCGGTCGAGGTGCTGCCGTCCCCGAACCGCCAGAGCCAGCCGGTCAGGGTGCCGTCGTCGGTGCTCGCGTCGCTGAACGCGCAGGACAGCTCGTTGCAGTCCCAGGTGAACGCCGCCGCCGGGGCATTCCCGCCCCCCGTCCCCGTGACCGCCAGCGCCGCGAAGCTGGTGGCCGGGCTCGCGCCGCCGCCGGTCACTCTCGCCTCGCCGGTCTGCAGCCCCACCTTGTCGCCCAGCAGCACGTAGGCCTGCGCCCGGCCGTCCGCGCCCGTTCGCGCGGTCGCGGGCGTGATCTCCGCGCCGGCCCCGGCGGAGGTGAGGGCGAACTCCACCGTCACTCCCGTAACCGGATCGCCTCCCGCGTCGGTCACCTCCACCACCACAGGCGAGGTCAGCGGCTCGCCCACCGGCCCGCGCTGGCCGTCACCCTCCACCACCCGGATGGCGGCGGCGTTGTCCGTGTCGGGTACCACCAGATCGCCGGCGCCGCACCCTGCCGCCAGGGTGGCCAGGGCCAGGCGCGCCAAGGCGCCCCGGGACCACGACGGAGTGCCATGGAGGGCAATGGGTTGGCGACAGCGGGTCACGCTTCGGCCCTGGCGTTGGGAGGGCGGTCAATGCTCCCCCGTCGGGGGATCCTGGAACATCACGTTCCAAGCTAGGCACCGGCGGGCAAATGGACGGTGACGGGCGCCACACGGGCCCCGAGCCGCCTAGAGCCGCCCCGCCGCAACCTTCAGCACGTCGACCCCCTCAGCTGCTGGCCCGCGCCCCTCCCCCATCCACCTTCCGCAGGAACCGGCGGACCACCCGCACCATGACCTCCGGGTTGTCCCACGTCGTGATGTGCGCCGCGCCGGGAATGACCTCCACCGTGGCGCCCGGCGTCAGGGACGCGAAGCGGCGGATCGTCGGCGGATCGGCTTCATCGAATTGCCCCACCGTGTACAGCGTCGGGACCTTGATGGTCGGCAGCAGGTGGGTCACGTCGTAGGTCTTGAGGGTGCCGCTGATGGTGAACTCGCTCGGCCCCTGCATGTAGTTGTAGATCTGCATGTTGGCCGTCTTGATCGTGCTGTCGAGGTCTGCCTCGACCGGGTGTCGCCAGACGTACTTGCCGTAGAACTCCTCCAGTGCCCGCTGGTAGTCGGGGGCATCGAACTTCTGTTCCGCCTCACGCACCCGGATAGCCCGCTGCGCCGAGTCGGACAGCGTGCCCACCAGCCGCCGCGCGTTGCGCTCCCAGGTGGGGATGTCGAGCGCCGCGCTTCCCAGCGTCAGGCTGACCACATGCTCGGGATGGGCCCCGTAGTACTCGAAGGCCAGGATGGTGCCCCACGAGTGGCCGAGGAGATGGATCCGGTCGTACCTCAATGCTGCGCGCAGCGAGTCGAGCTCGCGCACGAAATGCGGGATGGTCATGAGCGAGGTGTCGGTCATCGGTCCCGACCGGCCGCTGCCCAGCTGATCGTACCGGATCACCGGCCGGTCGTCGCCGAGCGCCTCGAGCGGCTTGAGATAGAAGCTGTTGTACCCGGGGCCCCCGTGGAGGAGGATCACCGGCGTGCCGGAGCCGGCCCCCGTCTTCTTGTACCAGATCCGGCCGTCGGGTACGGCCAAGTACGCCTCGCCGGGCCCGAGCGCCGGTGACGTGGCGACGGGCGGCTCGGACTTCGCCGGCGTCTCGGGAGCCGCGCGCTTGTCATCGCCGCACGCCGCGGCGAGGGACGCGAGGGCCACCGCAAGCATCAGGTTTCGCTTCATCCCGACCTCACGGGCAGAAGGCCATGCTACGCCACCGCTACGGCCTCGATCGAAAAGAGCAGCCCGCGCGGCAGCTGGACGATCGGAGCGGAGCGGGCCGGCGCCGCCGAGGGGAAATACTCGGTATACAGGGCGTTGAGCGCATCGAAGGTTTCCGGCGCCGGGAGGAAGCAGGTCGTTTTGACCACCCGGTCCATCCCGCTGCCGGCGTCCTCCAGAATCGCGCGCAGGTTCTCGAAGGCCTGGCGCGCCTGCAGCTCGAACGTCGCCCCCGCGACTCGCCCGGTGGCCGGATCCAGGCCGGCCTGACCCGCCACGAAGATCAGGTTCCCCGCGCGGACCGCCTGGGAGTACGGCCCGCGCTGAGGGACGCGCTCGCTGGTGAGCATCTCGTGTGACTTCCCCATGCGTCTTCTCCTGTGGTCGTTGATTCTCGAAAGGGCAGGGGTCGGGGCCTCGGGCCCGGACCTCCCCACAGGATTGCGCAACACCACCGGCGGCCCGGACAAGTCGCCGAGCGTCACCTCAGGCGAGCAGTGCCGCGAGCGCGTGGGCCGGCCCCAGCGCCGCGGCGGCCCGGAGCACCACCTCCGCGTCGCCCGCGCGAACCTCGAGCATGGCGTCGGGGAAGGTGATGAGCCAGCGACGGCCGCTCCCGCCTGCGTCGCCTGTGGGCTCGACCTGGTAGAAGCCGCCCTGCGGCGGCCGGTCCGCCTGCTCCGGACCGTGCACCGCCGGCGACGCGCCCCAGGCATACTGCTCCACGTGATGAAACCGCACCACGGCGCAATGGTGCGGATCGCGAGCGATGCGGTAGGCCAGCCACAGCGCTCCGTCCGACGAGAGGACGGCCGGTGCGGGCAGCATGGCGCTCATGGCCGGCGCATCCGTCCACTCTCGCAGCGAGAACACGAGGAGGCTACTCCACCAGGTGCTTGACCCCCGGCCCGCCGAGCGTGGCGACCGGCTGTCCGGCGGCGTCCAGCAGTGTCAGGGCCGAGTCGCCCAGCTGGAGCCCGCTGACCGGCTTGCCGCGGGGCCCGAACAGCATCAGCATCACCCCCGCGCTGTCGGCACGGAGGACCGCTTGGCGCCCGCCGGCCGGGTTGAGCAGCTCGATCTGCTCGGCTCGGACCACGGGGCCCGCCCCACCGCTCACGAAGGCACCCAGACCCAGCGGGAGGAGGCAGAGCGCGCCCCAGGCAAAGCGCCGGAGACGCCGCTGTTGCCGTTCGATCCGCTCGAGGCGAGCGGCGAGCCGAGATACGTCGGTGGTCGTCATGAATTCCCTCCGATCAGTCCTCAATACACGGTGGCTCCGATCCTCCCCCAGCGTACTCCGGTGTGTGTGCACCGGGACGAGTGGCCGAGCCGAAGTTGGTCCGTACGCCTGTAACGAAAGGCCCCCGCCGCGCCAACACTTCATCCGACCAGTACGGGACGCCAACGCGATAGACCGTCCACGTTCTCCCTGCCACCACGCTCGCCGCCGTCCTCGCTCTCCCCGCCTGCCGCGAAGACCCAGTTGCCGGGCCGACCGCCCTTTCGCGCCCATCCGCCGCCCCCTCGCCGCCAAAGCCCGCCGAGTCGCTCAACGCGGCAGGCGGGTATCCTGCGACGCGATCAGCTGCCAGCGGCTGTCGCGCCAGGCGTAGACGTCGAGGAAGCGGAGCCGGAAGTCGAACGGCTCGTCGCCCTGCTTTCCCTGAAAGTCGCTCACCCCGGTGACGAGCCCGACCTCACCCACCACCCGGGCGCTGAGCTCGCTCTGCCCCAGCGTGGCCACCCGCACGCGCCCGCCGGTGTAGGCGCGGAGGACGCCGGCACGATCCTGGTGACGCCCGGCAGGGTCGTACCCGGTGTAGTCGGCGCCGATGAGCTGCTCCAGCGCTCCCACATCGCCCCGACGCTCGGCGTCGGCCAGCCGCTGCGCCGCGTCGAGGAGGGCCCCGTCGGCGGTCACGGCCTGGACCGGTTGAGCGCGACGGCCGCGAGAATGAGCGCCTTCAACGCCTTCTCGTCGATCGCTTCGCCCTCGTGGAAGTCGATCGCCCGCCGGGTATTCCCCTCGAGACTGGAGTTGAAGAGGCGCTTCGGATCCTTGAGCGCCGCCCCCTTGGCGAAGGTCATCTTCACCACCTTCGTGTACGCCTCCCCGGTGCAGATCAGCCCGTCATGCGACCAGACCGGCACGTCCCACTTCCACTCCTCCACGACGTCGGGATCCGCTTCCTTGATCAGTGCGCGGAGCCGGCCGAGCATCTCGCCCCGCCAGTCGTCCAGCTCTTCGATTCTCGCGTCGATCAGTCGAGATGGGGATTCGGTCTTC
>DATCWW010000094.1:0-2390 GCA_036566145.1 Gemmatimonadales bacterium | reverse complement strand
GCGCTCGGACCGGGGCTCGCGGCGGCGGAAGCGTCGGTTTCGATCTTCGCCACCACGGTCTGCACCGCGACGGTCTCGCCTTCCTTCACCAGGATCTCCGCCAGCACGCCGGCGGCGGGCGCCGGGATCTCGGCGTCCACCTTGTCGGTGGAGATCTCGAAGATCGGCTCGTCGCGCTTGACCGCGTCGCCGACCTGTTTGATCCAGCGCGAGAGGGTCCCCTCCGCGATGGACTCGCCCATCTGGGGCATGATCACGTCGATCTTCGCCATCCTGTACTCCTTAGAGCAGTAGCTCCGCTCGCCAGCGCAGTGCTAGTACGCCGCCAGCCACCGCGCGGCGCGGACGATGTCGCTGGTCTGGGGCAGCACGAAGTCCTCGAGCTGGGGCGCGTAGGGGAGCGGCACGTCGTGCGCCGCGACCCGGCGGACCGGCGCGTCGAGCCACTCGAAGGCCAGCTCGTTGATCCGGGCGGTGAGCTCCCCCGCGATTCCGCCGGTCACGGTGTCCTCGTGCACGATCAGAACCCGGTTGGTCTTCTTCACCGTCGCCACGATCGCGTCGTCGTCGAGCGGGAGCAGGCTCCGCAGGTCGAGTACCTCGACCGACAGGCCGTCGTCGCGCTCCAGCTCCGCGGCGGCTTCGAGCGCCTTCCACACCGTGGCCGCGTAGGTGATGATGCTGAGATCCTTCCCTTCCCGCGCCAGGCGCGCCTTGCCGATCGGCACCACGCCGTCGCCCTGGGGCAGCTCTTCCTTCACCCGGCGGTACAGGTATTTGTGCTCGAAGAAGAGTACGCAATCGTCGTCCCGGATGGCCGACTTGATGAGCCCCCGGGCGTCGGCGGCGGTGGCGGGATAGACGATCTTGAGCCCGGGCGTGTGTAGGAACGCCGCCTCCGGGTTCTGCGAGTGGAACGGCCCGCCCCGGACGTACCCGCCGCTCGGCCCCCGCACGACCATGGGACAGGGCAGGAAGGCGCGGTAGCGCGCCGTGGCCACGTAGTTGGTCAGGATGCTGTAGGCGCAGGAGACGAAGTCGATGAACTGCATCTCGCACACCGGCCGCAGACCCATGTGCGCCGCGCCCGCGGCGGCGCCGACGAAGCCGGTCTCGCTGATCGGCGTGTCGATCACCCGGTCGGCCCCGAAGCGATCGAACAGTCCCTCGGTGACCTTGAACGCGCCCCCGTACTTCCCGATGTCCTCGCCCAGGCAGAAGACCGACGCATCGCGCTCCATCTCCTCGGTGAGGCCCTGGCGGATAGCCTCGAGGTAGGTGACCTCAGCCATCGTGGGTCCCCCAGGAGGCGGGACGCTCGTGCGCCTGCACCGCGCTCCGGATCCCGTCGCGATACCAGAGCACCGGCATCGCGGGCGGGTCGGCGTAGACCCCGGCCAGCGCGTCGCGCGCCTCCGGCGGCGGCGAGGCCTCGGCCAGATCGGTGGCGCGGTCCACCTCGCCCCGCACCCGTGTGTCGATCCGCTCCAGCTCCTCGGCGACGACGCCGTGCCGCTCGCCCAGCACCCGGCTGTAGCGATCGAGCGGATCGTTCTCGCTGGCCCACCGGTCGATCTCGCCGGCCGGCACGTACGACTGGTTGTCGTGCTCCGCGTGCCCCTTGCGACGGTAGGTCATGAGCTCGACCAGCGTGGGACCGCCGCCGGCGCGGGCGCGGTCCACCGCCTCGCGGGTGAGGCGGTAGCTCTCCACCACATCGTTGCCGTCCCCGCGGACACCGGGGATGCCGTAGCCGGCCGCCTTGTCGGCCAGCCGCTCGGCGGCGCACTGCCTGTCGGTGGGCGTGGAGTAGGCGTAGCGGTTGTTCTCCACGATCACGACCAGCGGGCAGCGCTGCACCGCGGCGAAGTTGATCCCCTCGTGGAAGGCGCCGGTCGAGGTGGCGCCGTCGCCGACGTAGACGAGGCCCACTCGCGGCTCCCGCCGAAGGCGGAAGCTGAGGGTGACGCCTGCCATGACCGGCACCATGTCGCCCAGATGCGAGATCTGGCCGACGAAGTTCCGGTCTTCCACATCGCCGAAATGGATGTTCAGCTCCCGGCCGCGGGTAGGCGAGTCGCCCTTGGCCATGTACTGGCGCAACACCTCGAGCGGCGTGGCGCCCTTGACCAGCATGCTGCCGAGGTTGCGGATCAGGGGGGAGAGCACGTCCTCGCGCCGGAGCGCATAGGCCGAGCCAACGGCGCAGGCTTCCTGGCCCAGGGAGCGGAAGAGCCCGCCGACCACCTTGGTCTGGCGGTAGAGGTTCACCAGCCGCTCCTCGAGCGTCCGGGTGAGCCGCATCCAGTAGTAGAGCTCGAGCAGCTGGTCGCGCGTGAGGTCGGCGGAGCTGGCGCGGGCGGGAGCGGTTGCGCTGCTGGCGGCCATCA
>DATCWW010000178.1:0-15859 GCA_036566145.1 Gemmatimonadales bacterium | reverse complement strand
CGCCCGCTCGGCCGCGCGCGCCACCGTCTCCAGCCCCTCGGCCGCCTCGGCGAGGCGGGTGGGATCCTCACCGGCAAGGTGGAGGTACGCGTCCGCCGCCCGGGTGAGCTCGCCGGCGTGCAGCGCGGCCGAGCCGGCCTTGGCCCACACCCTCGGGTCGGCCTTGTCTCCGGCGAGCGACCGGTACTCGCGCAGCGCTTCCGCCCACTGACCGCGTCCATAGGCGGCGTCGCCCCGGCGCTCGGCGTCGGGCTGACCGCCGCAGCCGAGCACCCACACCGCAATGGCGATGGCGGATCCGGCCGCCAGCGCCCCCGGCCGCGTCACCCTCCGGTCCGCCCCAGCATCGCGAGGTAGGCGTCCACCCGGGCATTCTCGGGACGGCGAGTGAGACAGGCCCGCCAGATCTCGCGAGCCCCGAGCGCGTCGCCCGAGAGGTAGTGCGCCAGGCCGAGGGCGACCTGCGCGTCCACGAATCCCGGCCGCTCGCGCAGCACCTCTTCCAGCGCCTCGCGCGCATCGAGCGGCCGGCCCGCCTCGAGCATCCGCCGGGCCATCCGGTATCGCAGATCGTGATACGCCGGCCCCAGCTCCAGCGCGCGCTGGTACTGCTCGATCGCCCGGCCCAGGGCGCCCGCTTCGGCGTAGGCCTCGGCCAGCTCGGCGTGGGTGTTGGCCAGCCGGGCCGCGACCGGCGCCGGCAGGCCGTCCGAGGGCGGCGCCACGCTGGCCGAAGCCCGGCGGAACGACTGCTCTGCCTCGGTCTCGCGTCCGAGCTCCGTCAGCACCAGTCCCTGGTGGATCAACGCCTCGAGGTACCGCGGGTTGAGCTCCAGCGCGCGGGCGAACTCCTGCACCGCCCGCTCCCGCTGGCCCAGCAGCGACAGCGCCACGCCGAGCAGGTGGTGGACATCGGCGAAGGGGCGTCCGCTGGAGACGATTTCCTCCAGCAGGTGCACCGTCCCGTAGTAGTCCTGGACCGCGAACCGCTCGCGGGCCCGCGCCAGCAGGCGCTCAGTCTGCCCGGCCATATGCCTCCCGGTACCAGGAAACGAACTTCCGAACTCCCTCGGGAAACGGCGTGCGCGGCAGGTAGCCGAGCACCCGGGACGACTTGGTGAGATCGGCCGCGGTCTGCTGCACGTCGCCCGGCTGCATGGGCGCCCACTCGATGGACGGCGCGATCCCCAGCGCCTGGGCGATGGTCTCGACCATCACCATGGTCGGCACCGAGCGATTGCCCCCCAGGTTGAAGTGCTCGACCCCCACCGGCGCCGTCTCGGTCCACGCCAGCGCCGCGAGCACCCCCGCCACGATATCGGTGCAGTAGGTGTAGTCGCGCGCCTGGGTGCCGTCGCCGAACAGGGTCAGCGTCTCACCCTCGACCATCTTCCGGGTGAACGCGTGGATCGCCAGATCGGGCCGCTGCCGCGGACCGTAGACGGTGAAGAACCGGAGCGAGGCGATTCGGAAGCCGTAGGTCGGGGCGACGGCCTGGAGCAGGAGTTCCCCGGCGCGCTTGGTG
This sequence comes from Gemmatimonadales bacterium, assembly GCA_036566145.1. Classification (GTDB taxonomy): domain Bacteria; phylum Gemmatimonadota; class Gemmatimonadetes; order Gemmatimonadales; family GWC2-71-9; genus CAVVWJ01. The sequence continues at coordinate 14,334 of DATCWW010000178.1, read as the reverse complement.
GCGGCGTAGGGCGAGACCGGCTCGACCGCCACGGCATCTTCCCGGAACGGCGCCGGCGTGCTGTCGCCGTAGACTGACGAGGAGGAGCCGAACAGGATGCGGGAGACGCCGGCCCGGCGGGCCGCTTCGGCGAGCGCGGCGGTGCCGGTGACGTTGACCCGCGCGTACGCCACCGGATCGGCCAGGGACGGCCGGACACCGGCCTTGGCGGCGAGATGGATCAGCACGGTGTCGGGGGTGAGGAGCGACCGGAGGCCGTCCACGTCCAGAAGATCGAGCTCGCGGAAGGCGAGTCCCGGCAACCGGCCGACCTCGGCCAGATTGCGTTCCTTCACGGCCCGGGAATAGAAGGGGTCGAAGTTGTCGATCCCCACCACCTCGTCGCCCCGGCGCGCCAGCGCCTCGGCCACGTGCGAGCCGATGAAGCCCGCCGCGCCGGTGACGACGATCCGGGTCACCGCCCGCCCCGGCCGATCCCGTGGTACTCGAACCCGAGGGCCTTGAGCCGAGCCGGGTCGTAGAGGTTGCGGCCGTCCACCAGGAGCGGCCGGCGCAACAGCGCGAGCAGGCGCTCGAAGTCGGGGTTGCGGTACACCAGCCACTCGGTCATGAGGAGCAGCGCATCGGCGCCGTGGGCGGCGCTGTACGGGTCCGCGGCATACATCACCCGGTCGCCGAAGATGCCCCGCGCCGAATCGGTGGCCTTGGGATCGTGAGCCTGCACCCGGGCCCCGGCGCCGAGCAGCCCCTCGATCAGGGGGATGGTCGGGCTCTCCCGCATGTCGTCGGTCTCGGCCTTGAAGGCGAGACCCCAGATCGCGATCGTCTTGCCCTTGAGATCGGCGCCGAGATACCGCTTCACCTTGTCGAGCACGACCAGCTTCTGACACTCGTTGACCGCCTCGACCGACTTGAGCACGTCGAGGGACAGGCCGAGGTCGTCGGCGGTGCGGATGATCGCCTTCACGTCCTTGGGGAAGCAGCTGCCGCCGTAGCCGGGACCGGGATACAGGAACGCGCGGCCGATGCGCTGATCGGAGCCGATGCCGAGCCGGACGTTGTGCACGTCGGCCCCGACCAGCTCGCAGAACAGCGCCATCTGGTTCATGAAGGAGATCCGGGTCGCCAGCATCGCGTTGGCGGCGTACTTGGTCACTTCCGCCGACGCGATGTCCATGAAGATGATCCGGTTCCCGCCCTGGCGGGTGAAGGGCGCGTAGAGCTCGCCCATCACCGTCTTCGCCTCGTCGGTGTCCACCCCGATGACGACCCGGTCGGGCCGCATGAAGTCTTCGATGGCCGCCCCTTCCTTGAGGAATTCCGGGTTGGAGCAGACGGCGAAGCCGATCGCGGTCTCGGACTTGACCGCCGCGCGCACCTTCTCCGCGGTGCCCACCGGCACGGTGGACTTGGTCACCACGATCTTGGGCTCGTTCATGTGGCGGCCGATCTCCCGGGCCACGCCGAGCACGTGCTGCAGATCGGCCGAGCCGTCCTCGCCCGGCGGGGTCCCGACGGCGATGAAGATGACCCGCGAGCTCTTCACCGCCGAGGCGATGTCGGTGGTGAAGGTGAGCCGGCCCTCCGCCTGGTTCCGCTGCACCATCGCCTCGAGTCCCGGCTCGTAGATCGGGATCTCGTTCTGCTGCAGCCGCGCGATCTTTTCCCGGTCGTTGTCGACGCAGATGACGTCGTTGCCGGTTTCCGCCAGGCAGGCGCCCGCCACCAGCCCCACGTACCCGCTTCCGATCACCGCCACGTGCATGTCACGCCTCTTTCGGCATCGCGTTCCGAGTGTCGACCACCAGCTTCGCCTCCCGCCGGATCAGGCGGTAATCGATCGCCGAATGGTCGGTGACGACCATGACGCAGTCCGCGGCCCTCACCGCCTCCGGGGTGAGCGCCACTGACCGGTACTCGTGGCCGTCCTCGGTGAAGCAGGGGACGTGCGGGTCGTGATACGAGACCCGCGCCCCCTGTCCTTCTAGGAGGCGGATGATGTCGAGCGCCGGACTTTCCCGGATGTCGTCGATATCCCGCTTGTAGGCCACGCCGAGGACCAGAACCGAGGCCCCGCGGACCGCGCGCCCCTGCAAGTTGAGGGCCTCGGAGACCTTCCGGACCCAGAACAGCGGCATCTCGGTATTGAGCTCGCCCGCGAGATCGATGAACCGGGTCTTGTAGTTGAGCCCACGCATCTTCCACGCGAGGTAGTGGGGGTCGATCGGGATACAGTGCCCGCCGAGCCCCGGGCCAGGGAGGAACTTCATGAAGCCGAACGGCTTAGTGGCCGCCGCCTCGATCACCTCCCAGACGTCCACCCCCAGCTTGTCGCACACGATTGCCATCTCGTTCACCAGCCCGATATTGACGCTCCGGAAGGTGTTCTCCAGGAGCTTCACCAGCTCCGCCGCCTCGGTGGTGGACACCGGCACCAGGCGCTCGATGGCCGGCTGGTAGAGCGCGCACGCCACACGGGCGCACGCCCGGGTGATGCCCCCCACCACCTTGGGGGTGTTCCGGGTCTGCCAGGTCGGGTTGCCGGGATCGACCCGCTCGGGGCTGAAGGCCAGGAAGAAGTCTTCGCCCACCCGGAGCCCGGTGCTCTCGAGGGCCGGCTGGAGAATCTCCCGGGTGGTGCCGGGATAGGTGGTGCTCTCCAGGATGATGGCCTGTCCCCGCCGGAGCGTCCGCTTGACCGCCTCCGTCGCGGCGACGATGTAGCTGACGTCGGGGTCCTTGAACTTGGAGAGCGGCGTCGGCACGCAGATCGAGATCGCGTCCGGCTCGCCCATCCGGCTCATGTCGGTGGTCGCCTCGAACCGGCCTGTCTGCACGACGGCGTTGAGCTGCTCGTCGCTGATGTCCTTCACGTGCGAGCGTCCGGCGTTGAGTCCGCCCACCACCCGCTCGCTGATGTCGAAGCCCAGCACCCGGTAGCCCGCGCCCGCCAGCTCCACCGCCAGCGGCAATCCGACGTAGCCCAGTCCCACGATGCCGAACAGCGCGTCCCGGCGGCGGGCCTTCTCGATCAGCGCGTCGGCCATCGGCGTGGTGCTCGGCGCCTTCGTTGTCGCCTCAGACATAAAACCCCAGCACGGCGTCGATCACCGCGTCCTGCTGCTCCCGGGTAAGCTCGGGATAGATCGGCAGCGAGATCACCGACGCCGCGGCCGCCTCGCTCACCGGCAACGCGCCGCGCTGGTAGCCCAGATGGGCGAAGCACGGCTGCAGATGCAGGGGCAGCGGATAGTACACCGCATTGCCGATGCCCTGGGCCTTGAGCGCCGCCTGGAGCTCGTCCCGCCGGGGGACCCGGATGGTGTACTGGTGGAAGATGTGCTCGTTGAGCGGGTCCACCTTCGGCGGGCAGATCACCGGGTGGGCCGCGAAGGCTTCGCTGTAGCGGCGCGCGTGCGCGGCGCGGGCCCGACTCCACTCGGTCAGGTGGGGCAGCTTGGCCAGCAGCACGGCGGCCTGCAGTGTGTCGAGCCGGCTGTTGTAGCCCACCTCGTCGTGGAAGTACTGCTTGGCCCCGCCGTGCAGCCGGAGCCGCCGGAGCCGCTCGGCCAGGGCGTCGTCCTGGGTGACGATCATCCCGCCGTCGCCATAGCCGCCCAGGTTCTTGCTGGGGAAGAACGACAGCGTGCCGGCCATGCCCAGCTCGCCCGACAGCCGCCACTGGCCGTCCACCTTCCGCCGGGCGCCGATCGACTGGGCGGCATCCTCGATCACGGGCAACCCGCGGCGCCGGGCGATCGGGAGGATCTCCTCCATCGCCGCCATCTGGCCGAACAGGTGCACCACCAGAATGGCCCGGGTGCGGGGACCGATGGCGGCCTCGATGGCCCGCGGCGAGATGTTGAAGGTGGCCTCGTCGATGTCCACGAACACCGGAGTGCCTCCGGTGTTATGGACGGTCCCGGCCGTGGCGAAGAACGTGAACGGCGTGGTGATGACTTCGTCGCCGGGCTTGAGGTCCAGCGCCCGGAGCGGCAGCAGCAGGGCGTCGGTCCCGCTGGCGCACCCGATGGCGTGCTTGGTGTGGGACAACTGGGCGACGGCGTTCTCCAGCTGGGCCACTTCCGGCCCCATGATGAAGCCCTGGCGCTCGATCACCGTCATGACCGCCCGCAACACGTCGTCCTTGATCCCGCGATACTGCGCGACCAGATCCAGCAACGGTACGTTCACCGTCTCCCCTTCCCCGAAGGTGGCGGAAATCTCAGCAGCCGTGCAACTTAGCCGACCTGGTGGGGTGGGTCAATCTGACGGAGGAGGCCGTCCGACTCCTGGTACGTCGCCCCGCAGGCGGCGCAGGCGGCCCGCCCCTGCTCCAGACGCAGCCGGACGCCGCACTGGCACATCCAGCCGACCCGCCGGGCCGGGAGCCCGACCATGAGGGCATAGGCGGGCACGTCGCTGGTCACCACCGCCCCCGCCCCGATGAAGCTGTACTCGCCCAGGGTGACTCCGCACACGATGGTGGCGTTGGCGCCGATGGAGGTGCCTCGGCGGACCAGGGTCCGGCGGTACTCCGACTTGCGGGAGACGTGGCTCCGCGGATTGGTGACGTTGGTGAAGACGCAGCTCGGGCCGCAGAACACGTCGTCCTCCAGCTCCACTCCTTCGTAGATGGAGACGTTGTTCTGCACCTTCACATTGCTGCCCAGCCTGGTGCCCGACATGACGACCACGTTCTGTCCCAGGTTGCAGCGGGCGCCGATGACGGCGCCGGGCATGACGTGGCAGAAATGCCAGATCTTGGTGCCGTCGCCGATGACGGCGCCGTCGTCGATGTAGCTGGATTCGTGGGCGAAGTAGTTGGGCATGGCCTAGACCTTTCGCCCTTCCCCGTCGTTGAGATACTCCCCCCGCGCCCCGATCATCTTCACCTCCGGCTCGAGCCGCACCCCGAAGCGCTCCTCCACCACCCGCTGCGCATGGGCGATGAGGCCGCGGACATCGGCGGCCGTGGCCCCGCCCGTGTTCACGAAATAGTTGGCGTGCATGGGCGACACCTCGGCGGCGCCCACCCGGTGACCCTTGAGCCCGGCGGCCTCGATGAGCTGGCCCGCGGTTCTGGGGCCGCCTTCCTGCTTCCAGCTCGGGCCCGCCGGATTCTGGAAGACACTGCCGCAGCAGGGCTGATTGAACGGCGTTCCCCGCTGCCGCCACTCGAACATCTCGGCGATCTGCTCGTCCAGCCGGTGCTGCTCTTCCTGACGGAGCCGGACCGTGGTCTCCACCACGATGCGCCCAACAAGGCCGCTGCGACGGTAGTTGAACGGAATCGCGCTCCGCGGGAGGACGCTGTCGCGCCCGGCGGCGTCGACCACCGTCGCCGACTCCACCACCTCGGACCAGTCGCCGCCGTGGCAGCCGGCGTTCATGTAGACGCCCCCGCCGACCGACCCGGGCACGCCGACGAAGATGTGGAGTCCCGCAAACCCCGCGGCCGCGGTCTTCCGGGCCGCGAGCGGGGCCGGGAGCCCGGCGCCGAGGGTCCACTGCTCCTCGCGACGCTCGATCCGGTCGAGTCCCTTGCCGAGCCGGACGACCAGGGCCTCCAGCCCGTCGTCCGGCAGCAGGATGTTGGAGCCGAGCCCGAGCGCGAACACGGGGACGCCGGCGTCGTGCGCCACCACGAGCGCCCCGGCCACGTCCTCCGGGGCCGCGGGAAACAGGATCGTGGCCGGCCCGCCGATACGATAGGTCGAGTACCGGCCCAGCGGCTCCGCCTCCCGCACCTCGCCCCGGACTCGCACCCGCACCGCGGCCGCGAAGTGCGGGTCGCGGGCGGTCAGCCGGTCCATTCGGGCGACATCTCCCGGGCCAGCGCGTGCCACTCCTGGATCGGCCGCACGTCGCCGGTCCGGCTCCGGAGCGCGATGATCGCGTCGCACGCCGCCGACGCCGCCGACAGGGTCGTGGTGTACGGGACCCGGTGCTGCAGCGCGGCGCGGCGGATGGCGTAGTCGTCCTGCTGGGTGAGCTTTCCGAGCGGGGTGTTGATCAGGAGCTGGATGTCGCCCGAGACCAGGAGGTCGATCGCGTTGGGCCGCGCCTCGTGCACCTTGTGCACCCGCTCCGCCGGAATGCCCCGGGCGCGGAGATATCGCGCGGTGCCCTCGGTCCCCACGATGCGGAAGCCGAGCGCGTGGAACCGCCGGGCGATCGGCACCACGGTCGGCTTGTCGTGATCGTTCACCGTCACGAAGACGGCGCCCGAGAGCGGCAGCGCGCCGTCCGCCGAGATCTGGGCCTTGGCGAAGGCCATCCCGAAGGAGTCGGCGATCCCCATCACCTCGCCGGTGGAGCGCATCTCCGGGCCGAGCACCAGGTCCACACCGGAGAACTTGCTGAAGGGGAAGACCGCTTCCTTGACCGCCACGTACGGCTGCACGACGTCGTCCTGCAGGCCGAGCTCGTCCAGTGTCTTGCCGACCATGACGGCCGCGGCCAGACTGGCGAGCGGGACGCCGGTGGTCTTGCTGACGAAGGGGACGGTGCGCGATCCGCGGGGGTTCACTTCCAGCACGTGGACCACGCCGTTCTTGATCGCGTACTGGACGTTGATGAGCCCCACCACGCCCAGCCGGAGCGCGAAGGCCCGGGTGTGGCGCCGCATCTCCTCCACCTGGGCCTCGGTGATGAGATAGGGCGGCAGTACGCAGGCCGAGTCGCCCGAGTGGATCCCGGCGTCCTCGATGTGCTGCATGACGCCCCCGATGACGCACCGGGTGCCGTCCGCGATCGCATCCACGTCCGCCTCGAAGGCGTCCTCCAGGAAGCGGTCGATCAGGACCGGGTGCGCCGGCGCCACGCGCGCCGCGCGGGCGAAGTAGCTCCGGAGCGACGCGTCGTCGTACACGATCTCCATCGCCCGGCCGCCGAGCACGTAGCTGGGCCGGACCAGCACCGGATAGCCCACCTGGCTCGCCACCGCGACCGCTTCCTCCACCGAATACGCCGTGCCGCTCGGCGGCTGCTGCACCCCCAGCTCCCGGGTCAGCGCCTCGAACCGGCCCCGGTCTTCGGCCAGGTCGATCGCCTCGGGCGAGGTGCCCAGGATCCGCACGCCGGCCGCCTCCAGCGCGCCCGCCAGACGCAGGGGCGTCTGCCCGCCGAGCTGCACCACCACGCCGAGGGGCTGCTCCACCGCCACGATCTCGAGCACGTCCTCCAGCGTGAGCGGCTCGAAGTAGAGCGCGTCGGAGATGTCGAAGTCGGTGGAGACGGTCTCCGGATTGGAGTTCACCATCACGGTCCGGTAGCCCATCTCCCGAAAGGCCAGCGCCGCGCGCACGCAGAGATAGTCGAACTCGACACCCTGGCCGATGCGGTTCGGGCCGCTGCCCAGGATCACCACGGTGCGGTCGCCCACGCCCCGGGCCTCGTTCTCCTCGTCGTAGGAGCTGTACAGGTACGGGGTGGCCGAGGGGAACTCGCCGGCGCAGGTGTCCACCACCTTGTACGCCGGCCGCACGCCGAGCCGGTGCCGGAGGGCGCGCAGGTCGCTCTCCCGTTGCCCCCAGAGCTCGGCCAGCTGGCGGTCGGAGAACCCCAGGCGCTTCATCTGCCGGAGCCGGGCCCGGTTGTCGTCGTCGCTCGGGGACGCGCCGGCGGCGGCGAACGCCCGCTCCGCCCCCAGGAGATCGGCCATCTGCGCGATGAACCAGGGATCCACCCCGGTCCGCTCCGCGATGACTTCGACCGCGGCGCCGAGTTGGAGCGCGCGCTTGATCTGGAAGACGCGCTCCGGCGTCGGCCGCCGGAGCGCGGTGAGCACCGACTCCAGCGTCTCGTCCGCCACCCGGTCGTCCGCCGGCGTGGCGCCCACCACCCAGCCCGTCCGGTCGATCTCCAGCCCGCGGAGGCCTTTCTGGAAGGCTTCCTTGAACGTCCGACCGATCGCCATCACCTCGCCGACCGCCTTCATCTGGGTGGTGAGCGTCGGGTCGGCGGTCGGGAACTTCTCGAAGGCGAAGCGGGGGATCTTGACCACGACATAGTCGAGCACCGGCTCGAACGAGGCAGGCGTGGTCCTGGTGATGTCGTTGGGCAGCTCGTCGAGCCGGTACCCGACGGCGACCTTGGTGCCGATCCGGGCGATGGGGAAGCCGGTGGCCTTGGAGGCGAGGGCGGACGAGCGCGACACCCGCGGGTTCATCTCGATCACCAGCTGCTCGCCGGTGGTGGGACTCACCGCGAACTGGATGTTGCAGCCGCCGGCCGCGACGCCGATCTCCCGGATGATCCGGATGGCGGCGTCGCGCATGACCTGATATTCCCGGTCGGTCAGCGTCATGGCCGGCGCGACGGTGATGGAGTCGCCGGTGTGCACGCCCATGGGGTCGAGGTTCTCGATGGAGCAGACGATCACCACGTTGTCGGCGCCGTCGCGCATGACCTCGAGCTCGTACTCCTTCCACCCGATGATGCTCTGCTCCACCAGCACCGAGTGCACCGGGCTCAGCTCCAGCGCCCGGCGCACCATCGCCCCGAACTCCTCGAGGTTGTAGGCGATCCCGCCGCCCGTCCCACCCAGGGTGAAGCTGGGGCGCAGGATGGCCGGAAACCCGGTGTGCTCGACCACCTCCATCGCCTCGTCCACGCTGCGGACGGTGCGGCCCTCGGGCGTGGCCAGCCCGATCCGGCGCATCGCCTGGGCGAACTCGTCGCGATCCTCCGCCAGCCGGATCGCCCGCTCGTTGGCGCCGATGAGCTCGACCCCGAAGCGGTCCAGGGTGCCGTCCCGCTGCAGCGCCATGGCGACGTTGAGCGCGGTCTGCCCGCCCATGGTCGGCAGCAGCGCGTCCGGCCGCTCGCGCTCGATCACCTTGGCCACCCATTCCGGCGTCACCGGCTCGATGTAGGTCCGGTCGGCCAGCTCGGGGTCGGTCATGATCGTGGCCGGATTCGAGTTCACCAGCACGACCCGGTAGCCCTCCTCCTTGAGCGCCCGCACCGCCTGGGTGCCCGAGTAGTCGAACTCGGCGCCCTGGCCGATGACGATCGGTCCCGAGCCGATCAGGAGGATGGTCTTCAGGTCAGTGCGCTTCGGCATCCACGAGTCCCCGCAAGGTCTGATCGAGTGAGATCGTCGGCGTCCAGCCGGTGGCCCGCCGGAGTTTAGTCGAGTCGCCCACCAGGTGGGGCAGGTCGCGCGAGCGGGCGAGGGCCGGGTCGGACCGCGGCTCCGCGCGGACGCCCACCAGGTCCGCCAGCTGGCGGAACAGCTCGGCCAGCGACCGTCCGTCGCCCCGCGCGATGTTGTACGCCTCGCCCGGCGTTCCCCGCTCCAGCAGCGCCAGGTAGGCCGCGGTCACATCCCGCACGTCCAGCACGTCGCGCACCGGCTCCAGATTCCCGGTGGGCACGACCGCCTGGCCGCTGGCCTTGGCCGCGCGCAGGCGGGCCACGAACCCGGGCAGCGCGAAGCTCGGCTGCTGCCCCGGGCCGGTGTGGGTGAACGGGCGGGCGATGACGGTCCGGAGCGCGGTCCGGCGCCAGACCTCGAGCACCGCCGTCTCGGCCGCCACCTTGCTCGCGGCGTAGGGCGAGGCGGGCCGGAGCTCGTCGCTCTCCCGGCGTGGCTCGGGGCCGCCGAGGCCGTAGACCTCGCCGGTCGAGACGGCGAGGAACATCGGATCGCGACCCTGATTACGCCGCCGCCCCAAGGCCTCGGCCAGGCGGGCGGTGCCGGCGGCGTTCACTTCCCAGGCGCGGCCGGGGTCTTCCCGAGCCTCGCGGTTGGAGGCGATCGCGGCGAGGTGCACCACCGCATCCGGCTCGGACGCGAGTGCCGCCCGGATGGAGTCGTCGTCGGTGAGCTCGAGCGGAATCGAGCCGACCCGATCGTCGCCCCACACGACCGGCGCGCCCCCGGGGCGGCATCCCGCCGCGACCTCGTGGCCCGCCTGCCGGAGCCGCTGCACCAGATGCCGGCCGACGAACCCGTCCGCGCCGGTCACCAGCACCCTCACCGCGGCCGGGTCTCCAGCCGCTCCAGGTCGGCATCGACCATCATCCGCACCAGGTCGGCGAAGCCGACCCGGGGCTTCCACCCGAGCACGCGCCGCGCCTTGGCGGGATCGGCCAGGAGCAGATCCACCTCGGCCGGCCGCTGGTAGCGGGGATCGCACACGACGTGCTTCTGCCAGTCGAGCCCGACGTGATCGAAGGCCACCTCGACCAGCTCGCGCACGCTGTGGGTCTCGCCGGTGCCGACCACGAAGTCCTGCGGCGTCGGCTGTTGCAGCATCCGCCACATCGCGTCCACGTAGTCGCCCGCATAGCCCCAGTCCCGGCGCGCATCGAGGTTGCCCAGCCGAAGCTCGGTGGCCAGGCCGTGCTTGATGCGGGCGACCCCGTCGGTGACCTTGCGGGTGACGAATTCGATCCCCCGCCGCGGCGACTCGTGGTTGAACAGGATCCCGCTCACCGTGTACAGCCCGTACGACTCCCGGTAGTTCACCGTGATCCAGTGGCCGTACACCTTGGCCACCCCATAGGGCGAGCGCGGGTGGAAGTAGGTGGTCTCCCGCTGCGGCGTCTCGTGCACCTTACCGAACATCTCGGAGGAGCTGGCCTGGTAAAACCTGGCGGTCGGATGGGCCAGCCGGATGGCTTCCAGCATCCGGGTCACGCCGAGCGCGGTGAACTCGCCGGTGAGGACGGGCTGGGTGTAGGAGGTGGGGACGTACGACTGGGCCGCCAGGTTGTACACCTCGTCCGGCTGGTGCTCCTGGAGCACCACCGTGAGGGAGTGCTGGTCCAGCAGGTCGGCCGCGACGATCTCGATCCGGTCGAGCAGGTGGTCGATGCGCTCGTAGCTGTGATGGCTGGTGCGGCGCACCATGCCGACCACCTCGTACCCCTTGTCCAGGAGCAACTCGGCGAGGTAGGACCCGTCCTGTCCCGTCACTCCGGTGATGAGCGCCTTAGGCATGGCGCGGCCTGCTCGCGGGTTGTGTCATCCTGCTCGCCCGATTAGGTTTAGGGGTTTCCGACGTTCCGTGACGACTCAAGCGAGGGTGGAGCATATGGCACGGGTCTGCACCGTGTGCGGCAAGGGACCGGTCACCGGCAACAATGTGAGCCATGCCAACAATCGGACCAAGCGCCGCTGGTATCCGAACCTGCAGACCGTGCGCGTGCTGGTGGAAGGGACGCCCCGACGTGTCCGGGTCTGCACGCAGTGTCTGAAGAGTAACCGGGTAACCAAGGCCCCCCGGCAGCCGGCCGCGGTCTGACCCGAGGCGGGCCGGGCCCGCCTGACGCTCACAAGAAAGGGGACCCGGTCGGGTCCCCTTTTGCGTGCCGGTCGAGATCGGGCTCGCGGTCACTCGGAGAGAAGCTCGATCCGGGCGACATCCGCCCCGTCGCCGGGCCGGTGGCCCAGCTTGAGGATGCGGGTGTACCCGCCGGGGCGCGCGGCGAACCGCGGCCCGATCTCGCTGAAGAGCTTGCCCAGGGTGTCCCGATCCTTGATCCGCCGCTCGACCAGCCGGCGGGCGTGGAGGTCGCCCCGGCGTGCCAGGGTGATGAGCTTCTCGGCGAACGGCCGGAGCTCCTTGGCCTTGGCCTCGGTGGTGACGATCCGGCCGTGCTCGAACAGGCTCGAGGCCATGTTGTTCAGCATGGCCCGCTTGTGGGTCGAGGTACGGGAGAGCTGCCGGCCCTTGGCGCGATGCCGCATCAGACCTCTCCGGTCCCGGCCGACGGCTGCGCCATCGGGGGCACGCCCGGACGCAGCACGCGAAGCTCCCCGTCGGTCTCCTCGAAGACCATCCCGAAGTTGAGCCCTTCGCGCTGCAGCAGCTCGGCGATCTCGCTCAGCGCCTTCTCGCCCACGTTCTTGACCTTGAGCAGGTCGTCCTCGGTGAACTCCACCAGGTCCTTGAGGGTCCGGATGTTGGAGTTCTTGAGCGAATTGAGCGAGCGGACCGAGAGCCCGAAATCGTCGATCGGCCGGCTGAGCCGGAGGCGCAGGTTGGCCCCGCCCGGCGCACCGTTGGGCGCCCCGCCGTCGCGCATCGTGGGGACCTTGCCGAAGTCCACGAAGTACTGGAAGTGCACCTGCGCCAGCGCGGCCGCGTAGGCGATCGCGTCTTCCGGGGTGACCGTGCCGTTGGTCTCGACCTGCACGGTGAGCCGGTCGTAGTCGGTGCGCTGGCCAACGCGGGTTTCGGCAACCGTGAAGTTGGCCCGGCGGACCGGGTTGTAGATCGCGTCGATCCGCACCAGGTCGATCGGCAGCGACCGATCGGCAGGGTGCATCTCGGCCTCGACGTAGCCCCGGCCCTTGTTCACGTAGAGCTCCATGCTGACCTCGCGGTCGTCCTGGAGGGTGAACAGCAGGTGGTCGGGGTTCTTGATGGTGACCGAGCCGTGCTCCTGGATGTCCCGGGCGTAGACCGGGCCGGCGCCTTCGCGCCGGATGTGGAGCACCGCGTCGTCCACGTCCTCGGACAGGACCAGGGTGAGCGACTTGAGCCGCTGCACGATCTGGTGGACGTCCTCCAGGACGCCCTGGACGGTCTGATGCTCGTGCACCACCCCGTCGAGCCGGAAGGCCCAGACCGCGCTGCCGCGCAGCGAGCTGAGCAGGAGCCGGCGCAGGGAGTTGCCGAGCGTGTAGCCGAAGCCCCGCTCCAGTGGCTGGAGGCGGAACTCGGCGGCGTTGGGATTGTCGTCCCGTTTGGTCATCTCGACCAGGTGCGGGCGGACCAATCCAGTCAGGTCAATGGTCATGGTCACTTCGAGTAGAGCTCGACGATGAGCTGTTCTTGCGCGTTGATCGGGATCGCGTCACGGGTCGGCCGCTCGGTGACCCGGCCGGCCGCCTTCTCGGCGTCCACGGAAATCCACGACACCGGCTGGCCCCGGCTGGCACTCTCCTGCGCCAGCTTGACTGAGACGTTCTCCCGGCTCGAGGGCGCGACGCGCACCTCTTCACCCGGGGCGACCCGGTACGAGGGGATGTCCACCCGGTGTCCGTTGATCTGGATGTGCCCGTGGCCGATGAGCTGGCGCGCCGCCTTGCGGCTCGACGCGAAGCCCATCCGGTAGACGATGTTGTCCAGCCGGCTCTCGAGCGCCACCAGCAGGTTGGTGCCCTTGACGCCCGGCTCGCGGGTCACGTCGTCGAAGGTGTTGCGGAACTGCTGCTCGCTGAGGCCGTACATCCGCTTGACCTTCTGCTTTTCCCGCATCTGCTTGGCGTACTCCGAGGCCTTGCGCTGGCGCCCGCCGGTCTGGCCGTGCTGGCCCGGCGGATAGGCCCGCCGCTCGACCGGGCACTTCTCGGTGAGGCACTTGGTGCCCTTGAGGAACAGCTTGGTGGCCTCGCGGCGGCAGAGGCGGCAGCTGGGACCGATGTATCTCGACATGGCTCAGACCCGCCGCTTCTTCGGGGGACGGCACCCGTTGTGAGGAATCGGAGTGACGTCCCGGATCGACACCACCCGGAGCCCGACCGAGGCCAGCGCCTGGATGGCCGACTCCCGGCCGCTGCCCGGGCCTTGAACCCGCACGTGCACCCGGCGGAGACCCAGATTCATCGCCTCCCGGCCGCAGTTTTCCGCGGCGACGGTGGCGGCGAACGGGGTGCTCTTCTTGGAACCCTTGAACCCGGCCTTGCCGGCCGATCCCCACGCGAGCGCGTTGCCCCGCATGTCGGTGATCGTGATCAGCAGATTGTTGAACGTGGCCGAGATGTGGGCGATGCCCTCGGACTCGACGACCTTCTTGGAGCGCTTGGCGCTCGGCGCCTTGGCTGGCGCGGGAGCTGTCATCTTACTTCTTCGTCACTTTCTTCTTGCCCGCGATGGCGCGGCGCGGCCCCTTCTTGGTGCGCGCGTTGGTGTGAGTCCGCTGACCCCGCACCGGGAGACCCCGGCGGTGGCGGATGCCGCGGTAGCTGCCGATGTCCATCAGGCGCTTGATGTTCATCGCGACTTCGGTGCGGAGCGCGCCCTCCACCTTGACCGAGCGCTCGATGATCTGGCGGAGTCGGGCGACTTCGGCGTCGGAAAGGTCGCGCACCCGGGTGTCGGGGCTCACGCCCGTCTCGCCCAGGATCCGGCTGCTGGTGGGGCGGCCGATGCCGTAGATGTAGGTGAGGGCGATCTCGACCCGCTTCTCGCGTGGAAGATCCACGCCTGCGATGCGTGCCATGATCAGCCCTGCCGCTGCTTATGCTTGGGATTGCGCTTGCAGATGATGCGGGTCACGCCCTGTCGCTTGACGACCTTGCAGTGCTCGCAAATCGGCTTGACGCTGGAACGAACCTTCACACGCTTCTCCGGGCCGGTTAAGGACTAGCTG